>NZ_JBEZED010000021.1:0-141922 GCF_040648675.1 Micromonospora sp. NPDC049101
CCTGCCGATGCCCGAACGTCACCACACCCGGCCTCGCCACCAGCACCTCCACCACAACCAAGATCAGTTGCACTGAAGCCTAGAAACCACCCCGATCCGAGCGGCAATAACCCCATGATCAACAAGGGTGGGCGGGGGGCGGGGGGGCGGGGGCGGGGGGCGGGGGGGCGGGGGGGGCGGGGGGGGTTAGGCTGCGGCGAGGATGTGGGGTAGGGCTGCGCGGGCGCGGTCGATGCCGGCGTCGTCTAGGCCCAGGTGGGTGACCAGGCGGGCGGTACGGGGGCCGAGCACCGAGACCAGCACACCCTCGGCCCGCGCGGCGGCGGCCAGGGCACGCGCGTCCAGTGCGTGCTTCGTCAGGTCCAACGCGACAAGGTTGGTACGCACCGGAGCGGCGAGCACCCCGAACGGCGCGACGGCCTCGGCGAGCCGGGCCGCCCTGGCGTGGTCGTCGGCCAGCCGGTCGATGTGGTGCGCGAGCGCGTACCGGCCGGCGGCGGCGAGGATGCCGACCTGACGCATGCCACCGCCCATCCGCTTACGGATCAGCCGGGCCCGTTCGATCTTCTCCGCGCTGCCCACCACCAGCGAGCCAACCGGTGCGCCGAGGCCCTTGGAGAGACACACCGACAGCGTGTCGAAGAGCCGGCCGTACTCGATCAGGGGCACCCCGTCGGCGACGTGCGCGTGCCAGATCCGCGCGCCGTCGCAGTGCATCGCGACACCCGCGTCGTCGGCGACTCCCCGCAACTCCCGCAGGGTGGCCAGCGGAATCACCCCGCCACCACGGCTGTAGGTCTGCTCGACGGCGATCGCACGGGTGGGGACGGCGAAGTAACCGTCCGGCCGGATCATCCGGGCCACCTGCTCCGGGTCGATGTCCGCGCCGACCGCCGGCCAGGTCCGCGAGGAAATCCCGCCGTACGCGGCCGCGGCGCCGATCTCGTACGTGACCACGTGCGCGTCGGCGTCGGCCAGCAACTCGTCGCCGGGCGACACCAACAGCTGCAGGGCGATCTGATTGGCCATCGACCCGCTCGGGGCGAACAGCGCCGCCTCGTGCCCGAACAGCGCGGCGACCTCGGCCTCCAGCGCGTTGACGCTCGGGTCCTCGCCGTAGACGTCGTCACCGACCTCGGCGGTGGCCATCGCCTCCCGCATCCCGGCGGTGGGTCGGGTGACCGTGTCCGACCGCAGGTCCACAAAATCAGCCACTGCTCTTCCCCCGGCCGCCGACCGCGAGGCTCGCCAGCTCACCCCTGGCGTCAGCCACGGAGCATTTCCGCCACCAGGAAGGCCAGCTCCAGCGACTGCTGGGTGTTCAGTCGCGGGTCGCAGGCGGTCTCGTACCGGTCGGGCAGGTCGAGGTCCTCGATGCCCTGGGCGCCGCCGAGGCACTCGGTGACGTCCTCGCCGGTCAACTCGACGTGCAGGCCACCGGGGTGGGTGTCCAGACCTCGGTGCACCTCGAAGTAGCCGAGCACCTCGTCGACGATGCGGTCGAAGTGGCGGGTCTTGTAGCCGTTCGACGACTCGTGCGTGTTGCCGTGCATCGGGTCGCACTGCCAGACCACCTTGGCCCCGGCGGCGGTGACCTTGGCGACGATCGGCGGCAGGGCGTCGCGCACCCGGTGGTTGCCCATCCGGCTGATCAGGGTGAGCCGACCGGGGATGTTGTCCGGGTTGAGCTTCTCGCACAGCTCGATCGCCTCGTCCGGGGACGTGGTCGGGCCGAGCTTGACGCCGATCGGGTTGGCGATGCGGGAGATGAAGTCGATGTGCGCGCCGCTGATCTGCCGGGTGCGCTCGCCGATCCAGAGGAAGTGCCCGGAGAGCCCGTACGCCCGGCGGTCGGAGACCCGGGTGAGCGCCCGGTCGTACTCCAGGGCGAGGGCCTCGTGGGAGCAGTAGAGCGTGACAGTTCGCAGCGCCTCGTCGTCGGTCATCCCGCAGGCCCGGATGAAGGCCAGCGCCCGGTCGATCTCCCGGGCGATCGCCTCGTAGCGCTCCCCCGCCGGGGAGTTCTTCACGAAGCCCTTGTTCCAGTCGTGCACCGCGTGCAGGTCGGCGAGCCCACCGGCGAGGTACGCCCGGAGCATGTTCATCGCCGCCGCCGAGTTGGCGTACGCCCGGATCATGCGTTGCGGGTCGGCGACCCGGGCGGCCGGGTCGGCCTCCAGCGAGTTGATCATGTCGCCGCGGTAGGCGGGCAGGCCGCGGGCGTCGGTGGGCAGTGAGCGGGGCTTGGTGTACTGCCCGGCCACCCGGGCGACCTTGACCACCGGCAGGGACGCGCCGTAGGTGAGCACGATCGCCATCTGGAGCAGGGTGCGGGCGTTGGCCAGCAGGTGGCTCTCGGTGTTGTCGACGAACGTCTCGGCGCAGTCCCCGCCCTGGAGCAGGAACGCCTTGCCCTCGCAGACCAGGGCGAGCTTCTGCCGGAGCTGGTCCACCTCGTAGGGTGCGACGACCGACGGCACGGTGTCGAGGACCTTGCAGACCGCCGCGACGGCGGCCGGGTCGGACCACGGTGGGACCTGCTCACGGGGCAGTTCCCGCCAGCGGTCCAGGCCGAGCGCGGCGTCCTCCGCGGAGTCGACTGTCGGTCGGCTGGTCTGCAGGCCCGGGCTACTCACCGCGGGATGGCTCAGCTGATGCCACTCATGGCGCATGACAGAAAGCGTACGGCGACGGTTGGGGCGACTGGGCGGCGAGGGGGACGGTTCCGGCAGATGGGAGATCAGTTCGGCGAGGGCTGGCCCGGCTGCACGGGCACGAAGACGGCGGTCGGCGCGGGCGCGGGCGCGGCGGGTGACCCGCCCGGCACCTCCCCGGCGATGCACCAGTCGCTGCCGTCGCGGGTAACGGTGAACACCAACGGCCGGACGACCGTGCGGCCGCCGGCGGTGACCGAGACCGACACGCTGACCTGCTGGCCGAGCGGACCGGACCGGACGTCGGTGATGGCCGCCTCCGGCACCTGGAAGTGATCGGCGAAGTCGCCGTTGGGGCCGGTGGCACCCTCGTCGAAGCTCTCGTGCAGCGGAGCGCAGAGCTGACTCCGGCCGGCGGCGACGTCCTTGGCGGTCATCGCGTCGAGGTACGCCTGCACGCGCTCGCGGGAACGGCTGGCGGCCTCCTCGGCGGGGGTTCGCGTCGGCGTGACCGGGGGCTCGTCCTTGGCGTCGTCCCGGTCATCGTCGCCGATCCCGCAACCGACCAGGGTCACCGGCAGCAGCAGTGCGGCGGCCGTTGCCGCCAGCCTCAGGTGGGTCGCGCGCATGACCACCTCCGTCGAGGTTGAGATCGTGACCTACCGAGCCGCGAGTCTGCCACATTGACCTGGCCCAACCCACCTAATGCGGCCCGGCCGACGCTGGGCGTCGACCGGGCCGTGGTGTCACCGGGCGGGGAGGGGCGGTGCGCACCCCTCCCCGCCGGGTGGGTGGTGCGTCGGTCCTCGGCTCAGCCGAGACCGCCCTTGATGGCGCCGATGAGCTCGCCGTTGCTGGTGTCACCGGAGAGCTCCCAGAAGAACGCGCCACCGAGGCCCTGGTTGTTCGCGTACGTCATCTTGCCGTTGATGGTCGACGGGGTGTCGTAGCTCCACCAGTTGCTGCCGCACTTGGCGTACGCGGTGCCGGCGACCGTGCCGGTGGCCGGGCAGGTGTTCTTGAGGACCTTGTAGTCCTCGATGCCCGCCTCGTAGGTGCCCGGTGCCGCACCGGTGGCGCTGCCGCCCGGCGTGGCCTGGGTGACCCCGGTCCAGCCTCGGCCGTAGAAGCCGATGCCGAGCAGCAGCTTGTTGGCCGGGACGCCCTTGCTCTTGAGCTTCTGGATCGCCGCGTCGGAGTTGAAGCCCTGCTGCGGGATGCCGGTGTACGAGGTGAGCGGGGAGTGCGGTGCCGTCGGCCCCTGGGCGGCGAAGGCGCCGAAGTAGTCGTAGGTCATCGGCATCAGCCAGTTGAGGTTGCCGATGGCGCCCGCGTAGTCCGTGGCGTCGATCTTGCCGCCGTTGCTGCCGTCCGCGGTGATGGCGGCGGTGACCAGGGCGTTGGAGCCGAACCGCGACCGCAGCGCGCTGATCACGTTCTTGAACGCGTTCGGGCCGCTGGTGTCGCAGGTCAGGCCGCAGGCGTTCGGGTACTCCCAGTCGACGTCGATGCCGTCGAAGACGTCCGCCCAGCGCGGGTCCTCGACCAGGTTGTAGCAGCTCTCGGCGAACGCGGCCGGGTTCTGTGCGGCCTGGGTGAAGCCGCCGGACCAGGTCCAGCCGCCGAACGACCAGATCACCTTGAGGTGCGGGTTCAGCTGCTTGAGCTTGCGCAGCTGGTTGAAGCTGCCGCGCAGTGGCTGGTCCCAGGTGTCGGCGACGCCGTCCACGCTGTCCGCCGCCGTGTACGCCTTCTCGTAGTCGGCGTAGCTGTCACCGATGGCGCAGCGGCCGCCGGTGGTGTTGCCGAAGGCGTACAGGATGTGGGTCAGCTTGGCGGCGGACCCGCTGGTCTGGATGTTCTTGACGTGGTAGTTGCGTCCGTAGACACCCCACTCGGCGAAGTAGCCGACGACCTTCTTGCCGCCCGGGTTGGGTGGGTTGGTGGTCGGCGGTGCCGTGGTGGGCGGTGCGGTGGTGGGTGGCGCCGTGGTGGGCGGCGCGGTGGTCGGCGCGCTCGTGGTCGGCGGGCTGGTCGGGGTGCCGCCGCCGCAGGGCGCGCCGTTGACGGTGCAGTTCAGCGGGGCCTTGAAGGCGCCCGTGCCGTTGTAACCCCAGCTGAACGAGGCGCCCGGGGCGAGGCCGCCGGCCCAGCTCTTCTTGACCGCCACGTAGTGGTTGCCGCTGCTTGTCACGTCGGCGTCCCAGGCGCTGCTGATGGTGGTGCCCGACGGCAGGTCGAACTCGATGCGCCAGGTGGCGACTGTGGCACTCGACCCGTTGGTGACGGTCACCCTCGTCTCGTGACCGGTCCCCCAGTCCTGTGCCCTGGTGAACGTGGTGGTGACACTGCCGGCGCCGAACGCGGTGGTCATCGGCACCGCTGCGACGGTCACGGCGACCACGGCACCGGCCCAGAGGGCCCGGCGGAGCGATCTTTTCATGAGGCGTCTCCCGAACTGTTAGGAAACTTTCCAAAAGAGATGGTGAGACGGTACTCACGCCGTCACCACTTCGTCAAGATGCGCATGTTTCGATTTCCCTGATGCGGGGATTGCGCCTGCCTCCGCCCGCCGTCGATCCCCCGGGACGGCCGGCGCGTAGCCTCGGGCCATGACCGTCTTCGACATCCCGATCGACGCCCTCAACGGCGGCCCCGCCGAGCTGGCCCGCTACCGCGGCCAGGCGCTGCTGGTGGTCAACGTGGCCTCCCGCTGCGGCCTCACCCCGCAGTACGCCGGCCTCCAGACGCTCGCGGACACCTACGCCGACCGCGGCCTGGTGGTGCTCGGCGTGCCGTGCAACCAGTTCGCCGGGCAGGAGCCGGGCAGCGCCGCCGAGATCAGCGACTTCTGCCAGGTCAACTACGGGGTCACCTTCCCGCTGACCGAGAAGGTCGACGTCAACGGCCCCAACCGGCACCCGCTCTACGCCGCGCTGGTGGACACTTCGGACGCCGACGGGCACACCGGGGACGTCCGGTGGAACTTCGAGAAGTTCCTGGTGGCTCCGGACGGCACGGTCGCCGCCCGCTTCGCCCCCACGGTCACCCCCGAGTCCGACGACCTGCGCGCAGCCGTCGAGAAGGTCCTCCCCGCCTGAAGGTCAAGCGGCCGGCCGCGCCCGGCTCCACCGCACCCCCTTGCTCACGCTCGAACCTGGTTGTCGTGGCCTCCCCCGTTCCGGATGCCACGACAGCCAGGATCCAGCGCGATCCTGCCGGGTCGCCGCCGCAGGACGACCGGCCGCCCGCACGAACCGCTCGTCACGGGAGGGTGGCGCCTGCCCGGGGAGCCGGTTGGCGACAGGCGTGCGCAGTACGGTGTGCGGGGCGGGCTCGCGGCGCGACCAGACACCGGAAGGCCGCGAGCAGTCCGCGCGGCCACCCGGCGGCGGGCAGTCGAAATAACCCACCGCAGTGGTCGGGAACGTGTCGTGGGTGGACGGAGTTGGGAACGAGCATGACAACTGTGGGACTGATCGGCAGCGGCAACATCGGCGGCACCCTGGCCCGGCTGGCCGTGGACGCCGGCTACGACGTGGTGCTGAGCAACTCGCGCGGCCCGGAGACGCTGAAGGACCTGGTTGACGAGCTGGGCGAGCACGCGAGCGCCGGCACGGCACAGGACGCGGCACAGGTCGGCGACCTGGTGGTGGTCAGCGTGCCGCTGAAGGCGTACCGCGCGGTGCCCGTGGAGCCACTGGCCGGCAAGATCGTCATCGACACCAACAACTACTACCCGCAGCGCGACGGGACCTTCCCGGAGCTCGACTCGGGCGAGACCACCAGCAGCGAGCTGCTCCAGCAGCACCTGCCGGGTGCCCGGGTGGTCAAGGTCTTCAACAACATCTACTTCAAGGGCCTGGCCGCACTCCCCCGGCCGTCCGGTGCCGCCGACCGCAGTGCCCTCGCGATCGCCGGTGACGACGCCGCCGCGAAGGCCGAGGTGACGGCCTTCCTGGACCGGATCGGCTACGACGCGGTGGACGTCGGCCCGCTCGCCGAGGGCTGGCGCTACCAGCCGGACACCCCGGCGTACGGCACGCTCTACTCCGCCACGCCCACCGACTGGGAGCACCCGGCACCGGGCGACGCCGACAAGCTGCGCGCCGCCCTGGCCGCCGCGACCCGCTGAGCTCCGCCGCCGCGCTCCCCCGACCGCCTACCGGGTGGCCGTCCGGAGAGCGGCGGCGAGTTCGTCGTCGTAGCTGGCGATCGGCTGGCCGTCCGAGGCGTACGCGACGAGCCGCCCCTGCGCCATGCTCGCCGAGCGGAACGAGAACGTCCGGCTCCCCGGGTACGCGTCGAGCAACGGGATGACCCGGGGCGCCCCGCCGGGCGCGGAATAATATTCCAGGCGGGTCACCTGCGCGGAGACCACGCCGTTGACCCGGACCTTTGTCTTCTCGGCGCGGGTGCCGAAGGTGACCGGCGCGTCGGTGCCGTAGGCGGCGCACTCGACCGGGCCCCGGCAGACGAAGAAGTATCGCGGGTTGACCACGTCGCCGAGGGCGTACGCCTTGAAGGTGGGGTCCGCTCCGGCCGGCAGCGGCTGCACGGCGAAGAACGCCACGGCCACCGTGGCCGAGACGCCCACCCGCAACCAGCCCCGCCCACCGGCCGGCCGGCGCGACGTGCGGGTGACCGCGACCGCGACGCCGCCGAAGCCGACCAGGCACAGCAGGCACACACCGATCGCGCGGGCGTTCTCGAAGAGGAACTGCACACCCGGCCGTGTCGACACCGGGCTGAGGACCGCACCCAGCGAGACGACCATGGCGGCGAGCAACGCCACGCCGGCGGCGCGTCGGGTGACGCCGGACGCGCCGATCAGCAGCATCGCGGCGAGCACCGGCCACACCTGGTGGTGGGTCCAGGACACCGGGGACGCGGCGACGGTGGCGCAGCCGACCAGCACGGCCGCGTGCCCGGGGCGGCCCTGCCGTGCCAACTGTCGGGCCCGCAGCAGCGCCGCCGCGCACACCAGCGCCACCAGAACGGCCCAGATCAGGGGCAACGTCGCCTCGTCGACGCCGACGCGCAGCAGCATCCCGTGCAGGGACTGATTGCCCAGCGAGGCGAGGTTGCCGATCCGAGAGGTCTGCCGCACCGCCTCGGTCCAGTACGTCCAGCTCTCGGCGGGCAACACCACCGCGGCGAGTGCCGCGCAGGCCAGGAACGTGGCCACCGCGCGACCGGCGTCCCGGTAGCGACCGGTGGCGAGGAAGTAGACCACGAACAGCAGCGGGGTCAGCTTGATCGCCGCGGCGACGCCGACCAACATCCCGCGCAGTCGAGGCGGACCGACGCCCATCCCGTCGAGCAGGGCCATCAGCACGATGAAGACGCTGACCTGGCCGAAGCGCAGATTGCTCTGCACCGGTGCGGAGAGCATCAGCACCGTGGCCGCCACCGCCACGACGAGCGGTCGTCGGGACGGCCGGGTGGTCAGCGCGACACCGACCGCCCCGGCGATGGCGACGACCGCCGCGCACGTCGCCACCAGCCAGATCCCCTGGAGTACGCCCTCGGGCACGGCGGTGATCGGGCCCAACACGAGCGCGGCGAACGGTGGATAGGTGAACGGGCCGCCGTTGGCCGCCACGAACCCGTACAGCGGGCGCCCGGCGTGCAGGTCGGACAGCGCGCCGTAGTAGATGTGCAGGTCGGAGAGGCGGTCTTCGCGCCGCAGCACGAGCACGCAGGACACCAGCGCGACGACGACGAAGGCCGCCCACACCAGTGCCACCCGGCGATCCCGCATCGACCGAGAATAGGCGAACGCGACGATCCCCGGCGGCCCGTGGTGGCGGACGCCGGCCGCCTCTGCCCTCGGCAGAACGGGCACGACCCGACCGGCTCCGCTCCCTAGCATCGACCGATGGGATCGACGGGCACACCGGCGTACGACGCCCACGCGGACTGGTACGAGGACTTCATCTCCGGCGGTGGCGACTATCTGCGGCGGGTGCACGCCACCGTGGCGGATCTGCTGGGCGCGGGCGAGGGTGTCTGCCTGGACGTCTGCTGTGGCACCGGCGCGCACGCGTCGGTGCCGGCGGATCTGGGTTGGACGCCGGTGGGCGTGGACCTGTCCGGCGGGCAGTTGCGGCACGCCAGCAGGCGGTTGCCGGTGACCCGGGGCGACGCGACAGCCCTGCCGTTCGGCGACGCGTCGCTGCCGGCCGCGATGTGTGTGCTGTCCAGCACCGACCTGCCCGACTACCCGGCCGTGCTGCGCGAGGTCGCCCGGGTGCTGCGCCCCGGCGGGCGCTTCGTACACGTGGGCGTGCACCCGTGCTTCGTGGGCGCGTTCGCCGACTGGGGCCAGCATCCGGGCGTCGTCGTCGACGCGCGGTACGCGGACCGGTCGCGCAGTTTCGACAGTTGGAACACCAACGGCGTTCGGGTACGCGTCGGCGCCTGGCACATCCCCCTCGCCGACCTGGTCAACGCCACAGTGGCGGCGGGTCTCCGGCTGCTCCGGGTCGCCGAGGCGGGCCCGGGCGGGGTCCCCGACCTGTTCGGCCTCCTCGCGATCCGAGAGCGGTAGCGAAACGCCCCCACCCAGGCCGACACGCCGGAATCCGGTCGGGACACGTCGAGAAACATCTCGTTGGCAACTTGCGTTGCAGTCCCGCGCACGGGACCCTGTTCTCTGGGTTGCCGCCCGCTCACCGAAAGTGCTTCCGGAGGCGACATGTACACGCTCCGCACCCTTCCCCGCCGGCTGCTCGCCGGGTCCGGCGCGCTCCTGATCACCACCGCCCTCGCCGCCGCCGGCACGCCCGGGCCGGCCAGCGCCGCGGCCGGCGCGGACACCGTCGGCTACGTCCGGCTCGCCCACCTCTCCCCGGACACGCCGGCGGTCGACGTCTACCTGGCCGCGCCGGACGCCGCGAAACCGAGGGTCTTCCCCGGAGTCGGCTACGGGGTGGTCTCCGACTATTTCGAGCTGGCGCCCGGCCGGTACGCGGTGGCGATGCGCGAGGCCGGCGCTCCCGCCAGCGACCCCCCGGTGCTCACCACGGAGGTCGCGGTGACCAGCGGCGACGCGTACACGGTGGCCGGTGTCGGCCGGCACGCGGACCTGGGGCTGCGGGTGCTCAACGATGACCTCAGCGCGCCCACGCAGGGCCGCGCCAAGGTGCGTGTCGTGCAGGCTTCCGTGCGTACCCCGGTGTTGGACGTGGCCGCCGCGGACGGTCCGCTGATCGCCGACGACGTGCAGTTCGCGACCACGACCGAGTATGAGCAGGTCGAGCCGGGCAGCTGGCGGCTGCGGCTGACGGGTGCCGACGGGCCGAGCACCAACGCCGAGGTCCGGCTCACCGGCGGCGCGGTCTACTCGCTGCTGGTGCTCGACGCCAAGCAGGGCGGGCTCACCGCCGAGCTGCGCCGCGACGCCGAGGGCGGCACCGTCGTCCCGGCCGGTGGGGTGGACACCGGCGCCGGTGGCACCGCGGGCGGCGGGCTGACCGCGTACCCCCTGGTGGCCGGCGGGTTGGCCGCGGCGGCCGGCGCGGTGGCCCTGCTGTTCTGGCGTCGGCGGCGGCGCACCACCTGGTGAGCGCCGGGCCGGACCTGTCGATCCGGCGGCACCGCGACCGTCGGATGCCGCTGGCCGCGTTCGTCGCGGCCGGTGCGGCGGTCTGCCTGGCCGCCGGCACCGGGGTCGGGCTGGCCGGCACCGACGCCCCGCCGCCGGTGGCGAGCTGGCACCCCGGCTGCACCGACAACTGCCCGTCGGTGGCCGCGGCGCCCGTGCCGCAGGGTCCACCCACCCGGGTACGCGTGCCGCGCATCGGCGTCGACTCCGCGCTCACCGTGCTGGGCCTGGACCGCGCGGGCGCGTTGGTCCCGCCGGACGACTTCGGCGTCGCCGGCTGGTACGGCGGTGGTCCGGCCCCGGGAGACACCGGCCCGGCGGTGCTCGCCGGCCATCTGGACTCGCGGCGCGGCCCGGCGGTGTTCGCCCGGCTCGGTGAGCTGCGCTCCGGTGACCGGGTGGAGGTGTGGCGCGGCGGGCAGCGGCTGTCGTTCCGGGTGACCGGGTCGCTGCGGACCCGCAAGGACCGCTTTCCCACGGCGACGGTCTACGGGCCGACGCCCGGCGCGGAGCTGCGCCTGGTCACCTGCGGGGGTGACTTCGACAGGCGGCGGGGCCACTATGTCGACAACGTGGTGGTGTTCGCGGTGAGCGAGGCCGTCGACCCGGTCCTACCGACGTCCAGGGCGGGCTGAGCGACGCATCCAGCGTGATCCACTCGCGTTCCTGAAGATCGGGGTGTCCGCCGCGTGCGGACACTGCGGATTCCGTGATCCCGAGTGGATCAAGGGGTGCGGGACGGCACCGGCGTCAGATGGGGCGGCGGCCGGCGAAGCCGCACTCGGCCCGGTGGTACCAGCGCACGTCGGAGTCCCCCTCCAGCCAGCACCAGAGCACGGGCCGACCGGCCCGCTCGCCGGGAAAGTCGAGCAGCACCGGCGCGATGCCCTTGACCTGGATGTCGTGCTGGTGCAGCTCGTCGACGACGGCGTGCAGCCGGGCCTCCAGCCCCTTCACCTCGGCCAGGCCGCCGAGGGCGCTGACGCCGTGGTCGGCCAGGTCGACGCGCAGTTCGGCCAGGTCGGCGCGGACCCGGACCAGCTCGTCGACGCGCGGTTGCAGGGTGGCCACCAGGTGTCGGGCCTGGGCGAGTGTGAACACCGGGCCAGTATGCGGCACGCACCGGGGCACGTCCGGCCCGCGACGTGCGACAGGCCCAGTCGGCCGGCGCGGCCAGGTCCCGGGCAGGCACGTCCGGTCGTGCGACAGGCCCAGTCGGCCGGCGCGGCCAGGTCCCGGGCAGGCACGTCCGGCCCGCGACAGGCTCAGTCGGCCTGGGCGGCCAGCTCGCGGGCGCGGTCCCGGGCAGCCTCCAGCGCGGCGAGCAGCGCCGCCCGGACGCCGTGCTTCTCCAACTCGCGGATCGCGGAGATGGTGGTGCCGGCCGGCGAGGTGACCGCCTCGCGCAGCTTGACCGGGTGTTCGCCGGAGTCGCGCAGCATCACCGCGGCACCGACGGCGCTCTGGACGATGAGCTCGTGCGCCACCTGCCGGGGCAGCCCCAGCAGGATCCCCGCGTCGATCATGGCCTCGACCAGCAGGTAGAAGTAGGCCGGCCCGGAGCCGGAGAGCGCGGTGACCGCGTCCTGCTGCGACTCGGGCACCCGCATCGTGTGGCCGAGGGGCTTGAACATCTCCTCGGCCAACGCCAGGTGCGCCCCGGTGGCGTGCGCGCCCGCCGAGATCGCCGTCATCGCCTCGTCGACGAGCGCCGGAGTGTTGGTCATCACCCGGACCACCGGGGTGCCCTCGGGCAGCCGGCGGTTGAAGAAGCTGGTGGGCAGGCCGGCGCAGAGCGAGATGACGAGCTTGTCGGCCGGCACCTTGGGGCCGATCTCGTCGAGCAGCGCGGCGGCGTCCTGCGGTTTCACCGAGACCGCCAGCACCTCCGCCTCGTCCACCGCGGTCAGGTTGTCGACAACCCGTACGCCGTAGCGGGCGGTCAGCTCCTCGGCTCGGGCCGGCCGGCGGGCGGTGGCCAGCAGCCGGTCCACCGGCCATCCCGAGCGCAGCAGCCCGGAGAGCATCAGCTCACCGATCTTGCCCGCGCCTATCACCGCGACCGTGTGCACACCGGCTGACATCTCGGCTCGTACCCCCTCGCCTGTGGTCGCGGCGCGGCGGACCCGCCGGCCCGCCGCGCCGTCCGACCGGTTGATCAGCTGCCGAAGAAGACCTCGGCCTCGACGTACCGCTCCAGCGGCACGGTCTTCAGCTCGCGGGTGGCCTCCGCGAGGGGCACCCGGACGATGTCGGTGCTCTGCATCGCGACCATCTTGCCCCAGTCGCCGTCGTTGACCGCGTCGATGGCCTGCAGGCCCAGGCGGGTGGCGAGCACCCGGTCGAAGGCGGTCGGGGTGCCACCGCGCTGGATGTGACCCAGCACCACGGTGCGGGCCTCCTTGCCGGTCTTGGCCTCCAGCTGCTCGGCGAGCCACTGGCCGATGCCGCCGAGGCGGACGTGGCCGAACGAGTCCAGCTCCTGGTTGGCGAGGACCATCTGGCCGTCCAGCGGCTGGGCGCCCTCGGCGACCACGACGATCGGGGCGTACTGGTGCTGGAAGCGCTTCTCGACGTAGCCGGCCACCTGGTCGACGTCGAACTGCCGCTCCGGCAGCAGGATCACGTTGGCACCGCCGGCCAGGCCGGCGTGCAGGGCGATCCAGCCGGCGTGCCGGCCCATGACCTCGACGACCAGGGTGCGGTGGTGGCTCTCCGCGGTGGTGTGCAGGCGGTCGATGGCCTCCATCGCGATGTTGACCGCGGTGTCGAAGCCGAAGGTGTAGTCGGTGGCGCCGAGGTCGTTGTCGATCGTCTTCGGCACGCCGACCACGTGCACGCCCAGCTCGTAGAGCTTGGTGGCCACGCCGAGGGTGTCCTCGCCGCCGATCGCGATCAGCGCGTCGACGCCCTGGGTGGCGAGGTTGTCCTTGATCCGCTCGACGCCGTTCTCGATCTTGAACGGGTTGGTCCGGGACGAGCCGAGGATGGTGCCGCCGCGGGGCAGGATGCCACGGACGTCCGCGATGCCGAGGGGCCGGGACAGACCCTCCAGCGGGCCCTTCCAACCGTCGCGGAAGCCCACGAACTCGTGACCGTAGGTGGCGACGCCCTTGCGGACCACCGCCCGGATGACCGCGTTGAGACCGGGGCAGTCGCCGCCGCCGGTGAGCACGCCGATACGCATGATCCGCTCATCCTCCTGGAGCATCAGGTAAAGCCCGAATTGCCCCAGGATATGTGTCAGATCAGACCATCGGCGCCGTTGCCGGCCCGGGGCGGGCCGTCACTGCGCACTGTAGTCGGCCCGCCGGTACGACGACAGCGCGCCCCGGCGCGAGCGGCCCGCGCCCCGCTGCTCAGAACGTCACCTCGTGGTTCTCGCCGGCGTTCGGCGGCCGCCCGGTGACCGCGGCCTTCGCGTAGCCGAGCAGGTTGACCACGGCGCTGTTCGCCGAGTCCCAGTACTCGGCGGAGCTGGCGTGCACCTTGATCAACGTGAGGCCCGGGGTGTCCAGCCCGTCGGGAAACCACGCCTTGAGCAGTGGGTTCCACAGCCGCTCGGCCCGTGCCCGGTCGAAGCCCTCGGTGGCGGTGCCGGAGATCGACACCCAGGCGTGGTGCTTCTGGTCGGAGAAGGCGACGTTGACCTCCGGGTTGACCCGGAGCTGGCGGACCTTGGCCGAGTCGGCGGAGGCGAAGAACCACAGCTCGCCGTCGAACTCGGCCTCCTGTAGCCCCATCGGCCGGCTCACCTGCCGCCCGTCCAGAGCGGTCGTGGTGAGCATGCAGATCCGCGCGGCCCGGGCCAGCTCGGTGACCCGGGCTCGAGCGTCGGCGGCGCTGGTCGGCTGATTGCTCATGGCACTCTCCTCCGCTTCGGTTCGTCGAACCGATGCCCGGGACAGAACCGGTCAAACCTACGGCGGTGCGGCCGGCACTCAGCGGGCGGTCATCGCCCGCCAGCGGGCCAGGTTGTGCCGGGCGTCGACCAGAGCGTCGTGCCGGGCCGCGTCCGCGTCCGGCAGGGTCGGCCGACCACTGTCGTCCCAGAGCTGGCGCAGCTCCTTGGTGTACCGGGGAATCTCCCGGGGCAGCGCCGGCATCGCACCCCAGAGCTGGGCGAGCACCACGTGGTCGTACGCGGCGTACCAGGCCCACAGCTCCAGCTGCTCCCCCGGCCGGTCCCGGACCGGCTCGACCAGGAAGTCGTACAGGTCGTCACGGATGCGCTCCCGCGACCGCCAGGCCCGGTCCGCCGGGGACGGCAGCTTGTCCAGCACGTTGCGCCGCACCCAGGGCACGGCTCGGGAGTCGTCGAACTCCGTGGAGACCGCGTAGAACTCGCGGCCGTACTCGTCGACGACACCGATCGAGACGAGGTCGACAGTTGTGCCGTCCTCGATGAACTCGCAGTCGTAAAAATAGCGATAGACCATTCCGGCCATCCTCGCCCACCGCCGTCCGGCCGTGCCCGCCGGGGGGCGCCGCACCGCTGGTGACAGGCCCGTTCGGCACTTCAATGACAGTACGCGGCAGCTCACGACGGTCACGGAAGTGCTTCGAGGGGTGTACAGCAAGCGACCGGACCGTCATGATCTGATGTGTACCGCTACCGGATGCCGAATCGGTGTCAGTTCACCTTGTCAGGGCCATCAGGTTCACCCGGTGAGCGAGTTTGTGGTCCATGACCGGGGAGGGGTTGGGCCGTGGAGATGCGCCTGCCGGAGCCGGGTGACGCGCTCACGGGTGTCGAGATGTTCGCTGGTTTGGAGCCCGAGGTGCGGCAGCGCGTCATCGCCGCCGCCGTCCCGCGCACCTACCGCAAGGGCCAGTTGCTCTTCGTGGAGAACGACCCGGGTGAGTCACTGATCGTGTTGCGCCGCGGCGCGGTGGCTGTCTTTCGCACCGCGCCCACCGGCGAGCGGGCCGTGCTGTCGGTGATCCGTCCACCGGACGTGCTGGGCGAGGTCTCCCTGCTCGACGCGTCCACCCGGTCCGCCTCGGCCGAGGCCATTGAGGACTGCGCGGCGCTGGCCCTCTCGCGCGGCGCGTTCATGGAGCTGGTGCACTCCAACCCCCGCATCCTGGACGCGGTGATGCGCTCGCTGGGCGGGCTGATCCGCCGGCTCACCGAGCAGAACGCCGACCACGTCTTCCTCGACCTGCCCGGTCGGGTGGCCAAGACGCTCGTCCGGTTGGCCGGCGAGAGCCAGGCACCGATGATCACGATCGAGCTCAACCAGAGTCAGCTGGCCGAGATGGCCGGCGGGTCCCGGCAGAGCGTCAACCAGGCGATCGGTTCGTTCGCCAGCCGCGGCTGGCTGCGGACCGAGGGTCGCCGGATCGTGGTGACCGACGTGGCCGCGCTGCGCCGACGCGCCGGCATGAACGACCGCTGACCGATCGGGCCCGGGTCAGTGCGTGTTTCGCGTACCGCGAGCCCTCCCGGTGCCCACGCACGGCTGTGGCCGGCAGACCCGTGGGTCCGCCGGCCACATCCGGCCGATCAGTTGTCCGTGTCGTCGGCCGGCGGCGCGCCCGGGCCCGGCCCGATCTTCTTCGGGTCGGTCGGCTTGTCAGCCGTGGACGTGCTCGACGACGTGGTCGTGGTCTTTCCCGACCCGCCCCCCTGGCCTTCCGGCTCTTCCACCATGCCCTGCTCCTCCAGCTCGGCGAGAGTGACCGCATCGACGTCTATCGTGTCGCCCGGAGCCCATCGCATACCACCCGGATCGGTCCACGAGGCGGACAGTCGCACCTGCACGGCACTCTCCCTGACATGAAACTTCCTGGTACGGAACACTAACTCCGACCGATCGATGGCGTCGCCCGCCCACACGTCGGGTTCCCGACTGGCCCGGGTGGACGCGATACTGACCCATCTCGCCCACGGAGCTGAACATCGACCTCAGGTGTGGACACTGCGCCCGCGCGGCCGGGCCGGACGACCGTTTCTGCGGCGGGTGTGGCCAGCCGCTCGCGGTCACCTGCGCGCACTGCGGGCACGCCAACAGCACCGAGGTCAACTTCTGCACCGGCTGTGGCCAGCCCCTGCGGGACCACGTCGGTGTGGTGCAGGAGGATCGCCGCCAGGTCAGCGTGCTCTTCGTCGACATCGTCGACTTCACCAGCTACGCGGAACGGACCGACCCGGAGCAGGCCCACGGTCTGCAACAGACCTACTTCGCGACCGTGCGACGGATCGTGCACCAGTACGGCGGGGTCGTCGAGAAGTACATCGGCGACGCGGCGATGGCGCTCTTCGGCGCACCGGTGGCCACCGACAACGACGCGCTGCGGTGCGTGCGCGCCGGGTTGGAGCTGCAACGCAGCCTGGCCCACCAGCCCAACGGCCCGCAGCCGCCGCTCGGCTTCCGGGTCGGCATCGCGACCGGCGAGGCCCTGGTCGACCTCTCCGCCACCCGCGACGGCGGGCAGGCCTTCGTCACCGGGGACGTGGTCAACACGGCGTCCCGGTTGCAGGCGTTCGCCCCGGCGGGCGGCGTCGTCGTCGACGAGAGCACCTGGTCGGCCACCCGGCACGAGATGGAGTACGCCGACCAGCCGCCGGTCACCCTGCGCGGCCGGTCCGCGGTGAGCCGGATCTGGTTGGCCGTGCAGGTCCGGCCGGACCGGGACCTGCGCACGGCCGAGCTGACGCCGATGGTGGACCGGGAACACGAGCGCGGCCTGCTGATCAACGCGCTACACCGGACGGTGACCGAGCGGACCTCCCAGTTGGTGACGGTGTTCGGCCCGGCCGGTGTGGGCAAGAGCCGGCTGCTCCGCGAGCTTGAGCGGCACGCCGGCCGGCTGCCCGGCCCGCCGGTCACCTGGCTGGTCGGGCAGTGCCCGCCGTTCGGCGAGAACGTCACCTGGGCCGCGCTGGCGGACATCGTGAAGAGCTGGGTGGGCGTACCGGAGGTCGACGACCCGGCCGCCCTGCGGGAGCGGCTGCGGGCCCGGCTGGGGCAGCTCGCCGACCCCCACGCGACCCGGCTGGCCGAGGCACTCGGCCCGCTGATCGGCGTGCCCGGCGAACGACTCACCCCGGGCGAGACCGAGGCCTCCTGGCGGCGTTTCCTGATCGCACTGGCCACCACCGGGCCGACAGTGCTGGCCTTCGAGGACATGCACTGGGCGGACCAGGCGATGCTGGCCTTCGTCGAGCAGTTGGGCGCGACGGCACGCGGCGTACCGCTGCTGGTCGTCGCGACCGCCCGCCCGGAGCTGCGGGAACGGCACCCGGCCTGGACCGCCACGATCAGCGGCGCGATGTCCATCTCGGTGCCGCCGATGCACGACACCGACATCGACACGCTGTACTCGCTGCTGCTCGGGCAGTCCACGCTGCCCACGACCGCGCGCACCCCGCTCATCGAGTTCGCCGACGGCAATCCGCTCTACGCCCAGGAGTACGCCCGGATGCTGCTCGACGGCGGGCTGCTCGACGCGGCGCGCTCGGCCTCCCGCCTCGACCCCGACGGTGGCGCGGAGATGCCGCGTACGGTGCAGGCGGTCATCGCCAACCGGCTCGACCTGCTGGACCCGGCCGACCGGGCGGTGCTCCAGGCCGCCGCGGTGGTCGGCGTGCAGTTCTGGGCCGCGCCGGTGGCTACGGCGCTGGGGCGGCCGGTGGAGTGGGTGGAGCGCGCGCTGGACCGGCTACAGCGGCGCGACCTGGTGTACGAGCAGGGCACGTCGACGATGCCCGGCCAGTCCGAGTACCGGTTCCGGCACATCCTGGTGCGGGACGTCTGCTACCAGCGGCTACCGCGGGCCGAGCGGGTGCTGCGGCACCAGCGCACCGCCGACTGGATGGCGCAGCTCGCCGACGGCCGACAGCACGACCTGGCCGAGGTGCTGGCCAACCACCGCTGGGCGGCGCACGAGATCGCCCGGACCGTCGGGCTGGACACCGCCCCCTACGCCCCGCCCGCGCGGGCCGCGCTGCACCGGGCGGCCCGCCGGGCGTACGAGCTGCACGCGTTGGACACCGCGGCGGCGCTGGTCGGGCGGGCGCTGACCCTGGACGTCGGCCCGGACCCGGCGCTGGAGCTGTTCGACGCGGAGCTGGCGTTCTACCGCGACGGCGACGCCTTCCTGGTGGCCGGCGGCACCGACACACTCACCCGGCTGACCGAGCGGCTCGCGGCGGCCGGCGACCGGACGGGTGCGGCGCGGGCGTGGACGCTGCTCGCCACCGCCGCGTGGAGCCGGGCCGACCGGGCCGCGACCCTGCACTACCTGGACCAGGCGATCGGCATCTACAGCGAACTACCGGACAGCCAGGAGAAGGCCAGCGCCCTGCTGGAGCTGGCCCGCGTGCACATGCTGAACGCCGAGACCGACCCGGCGTGCGCGGCGGCCCGCGCCGCGGCGACCCTCGCCGAGCGGCTCCAACTGCGCGAGGTGCAGGCCAACGCGCGGATCACTCTGGCGGTCGCGCGCTACCTGGCCGGTTCCGCCTCGGCGTACCCGGAGCTGGTCGAGGTGACCGAGCACTGCCGGGTGGAGCGGCTGACCAGTCGACGTCGCGCGGTGCAGAACCTGGCCTGGGCGTTGCAGGAGGAGGGCGACCTGGCCGGCTCGGCCCGACTGGTGGACGAGCAGCTCACCCTCGACCTGGGCGGAGAGCACAGCCTGGCGACCAGCTTCGCCGACCAGTGGGCGCGGGCGTACTACGCGGGCGACTGGACTGCCGCGCTGGCCATGTGGGCCGAGTCGACCCGCCGGCCGACCGCGGAGTGGGACCTGCACATCGTGGCGGTCTCCGGCTGGATGCGCGGGCTGGCCGGCGCCGGGCCGGACGCGCTGGCGGAACCGGCCGGGATGGCGGGACCGGCGGCGCTGGCGGAACCGGCCGGCACCGCGCAGCCGGGCGGCACGGGTGGGGACCTGGTCGAGCAGGCGCTGGTCGCGGCGCGGCGCACCGGATTCCACCGGGTGCTGCGCTCCACCCTGGCGCACGCCGCGCTCTGCCGGGCCGTGCAGGGTCGCCGGGACGAGGCGATGGCGCTGCTGACCGAGCTGGACGAGGACTGGCGGCGGACCCGGATGATCCCGTTCGCCGAGTGGGTGCCGGCCGTGGGGCACGTCGCCGGGGTGCTCGGCGCGGACGCCGCCCGGCTGGTCCGGGAGATGCTCGACCGGGCGCCCCGGACGACCCCGTGGGCTCGCGCCGCCGGTCAGGTCGCCGACGCCACGCTGGCCCGGCACACCGGCGACGCGGCCGGCGCCGCGCGCCTGCTGAGGTCGGCGGCGGCCAGCTACGCCCGGATGACCGACGTGACAGACGAGATCATCACGATGGCGCTGGCGATCGGCCCGCTGACCGAGACCGACCCGTCCGCCGCCGCGACGACCCGCGCCCGCCTGCACGACTTCGCCACCCGCCACCACGCCCCCACCCTGCTGCGCCTGCCCTGACACCAACGCCCGCGTCGGGGACCGTGCTCCGGCGGCAGTACGGCCAGACGGCCAACCGGCACCGAGATGGCGCTGGTCGCGCAAGAACGGACAAAGGACCCCGGTCGCGACCTGCGGCGGCAGCCGTGACTTTGGAAGACGCGACACAACGCACTCCCGGAACCATGCCCTGACGTGTCACGATTCAGAGCACGGCGTGCGGACGGGCGTCGAGGGTCGCGCCGCGAGGCGCGTTAAGGGGGATGTCCGGGTGTCAGCGGGTGGTGCCCGCCGGGGACGGCGGGACAACGGGCTCGACGCGAACGAGTACGCCGTCGTCGGCGACGTCGATCCGCGCGTCGGCGAGCACCTGCTCGACGTGCTGGCCGCCGGCGGGATCGCCGCCTACCTGCAGCCCTCCGCCGACCTCAACCCGGTCACCCGCACCACCACCGTTCCGGCCCGGCCGGTCGACCGGCTCTACGTCGACCGTTCGCACCTGGCCACCGCACGGGACTACCTGACCCAGCTCGCCGACGAGAGCACCCCCGAGCAGCCGCCCGCCCGCGACGAACCGGACATCGACGCCGAGTGGGCACGGATCGTGGCCGGCTTCCACGCCTCCTCCACGGTTGGCGAGCACCCGTGGCCGGCCTCGGAGGACGTGGACGACCGCGACGCACGGGACGCCCGGGACGAGCCGACCACCGGCCCGCTGGCCCGCGCGGGGACCGACGAGCCCGGCCCGACCGCCACCGACACCCGCCGGCTCCCGTCCGCCACCGACTTCTCCGGGATCTCCGTCGGGCGCGACACCCGGGCGGACGAGCCGTCCCTGCTCGACGGGTTGGACACCTTCGGGGCCGATCTGCCCGACGACGAGGACGACGAGGGCTACCACCCGCCCCCACCGCCACCGTTCCCCCGGATCAGCAAGTACGCGGTGGTCGGTGTGCTCGGCGTGGTCGTCGGGTTCGTGCTCTTCCTCTTCCCGTGGTTGATCCCGGTGGACCGCTCGGCGGTCACCCTGTTCGGGTTCACCGGCATCCTGGCCGGCTTCGTCACGCTGATCTGGCGACTGCGACCCGGCGACGAGGACGAGGACGACCCGGACAACGGCGCCGTCGTCTAGGTCCAACCCTGGCCCGCATCCCGGGACGCCGCCGACCCGCCGTGCGCGTAACAGTGGTGTAACTTACTGTCAGTAGGAATACCGCTGTACGTCACTTCCCCCGCTGACTGACCGGTTTTCCCTTGCTCGTGGCGGTCAGTCCTCTGCTGATCGGAATGCCCGAGATGCGACAGAGTTCTCTCGTGGTGGTCGCCAACCGCCTCCCCATCGACGACAGCCAGGCCCCCGACGGAGCCTGTGAGTGGCGGCGCAGCCCCGGTGGGCTGGTCAGCGCGCTGCACCCGCTCCTGCGGCACACCCCGGCGACCTGGGTCGGCTGGGCCGGCGGCACCGGGCCCGCCCCCGCCCTACCGGACGTCGACGGCGTCCGCATGCACACCGTCGCGCTCAGCCCAGAAGACCTGCGCGACCACTACGAGGGGTTCGCCAACGCCACCCTCTGGCCGCTCTACCACGACGCCGTCGAACAGCCGCAGCATCACCGACGGTGGTGGGAGGCGTACCAGCGGGTCAACCAACGCTTCGCCGAGGCGACCGCCGCGGTGACCGAGCAGGGCGGGGTGGTCTGGGTGCAGGACTACCACCTGCAACTGGTCCCCGGTCTGCTGCGCGCACTCCGTCCCGACCTGCGCATCGGGTTCTTCCTGCACGTGCCGTTCCCGCCGCCGGAGCTCTTCATGCAGCTGCCGCGCCGGGCCGAGTTGCTGCGCGGGATGCTCGGCGCCGACCTGGTCGGCTTCCAACGGGTGCAGGCGGCCCACAACTTCGCCCAACTGGTGACGAGGGTGCTGGACCTGCCGGCCACCGACCGGCGGATCGGCATCGACGACCGGGTCGTGCGCATCGGCGCGTTCCCGGTCTCCATCGACACCGCCGAGATGGGCGCGCTCGCCGCCCGCCCGGACGTGGCCGCGCGCGCCCGCCGACTCCGTCAGGACCTCGGCGATCCCCGGCAGGTCATCCTCAGCGTGGACCGGATGGATTACACCAAGGGCATCGAACAGCGACTCAAGGCGTACAGCGAACTGCTCGCCAGCGGCGACGTCAAGGTCCGCGACACGGTGTTGGTGCAGGTCGCGATGCCGAGCCGGGAACGCGTCGGCCAGTACCAGATCCTGCGGGAGCGCATCGAACGCGAGGTGGGTCGGATCAACGGCGAGTTCGGCCGGGTCGGCGAGCCCGCGATCCACTACCTCACCCAGCCCTTCGACCGGGCCGAGTTGGCCGCGCTCTACCGGGTCGCCGACGTGATGGCGGTGACCCCGCTGCGCGACGGGATGAACCTCGTCGCCAAGGAGTACGTGGCCGCCCGGGTGGACGACACGGGCGCCCTGCTGCTCAGCGAGTTCGCCGGCACCGCCGCCGAGCTGTCCCAGGCGTACCTGGTCAACCCGCACGACCTGGAAGGGCTCAAGCAGGGCCTCTGCGCCGCGCTGCGGGCCAGCCCGGCCGACACCACCCAGCGGATGCGGGCCATGCGCGCCCACCTGGAGGAGCACGACATCCGGGCCTGGGCCCGATCCTACCTGCGCGCGCTGGACGAGCGCGGCGCCCTGGCCAGCCGCCTGAGCAGCGCCGATCCCGGCCCCGACGACACCCAACCCGTCGACACTCGCCCCGACGACGACGCCCGCGTGCCGCAACCCACCACTCCGCCCACCGCGGCCACCCGCCAGACGGCCGGCTGACCGCCCACCCCGGCGACTGAGCACCCACCCGCCCGCGCCGGCGATCAGCCGACGGCGGCGACCCCGACCTGGGCGGGCGCGGGTGCTCAGTGCGCCGTGGGCTCCTTCTCCAGCCAGTCCAGGATCGCGTCGATCGGCTCCGCCCAGCGCGCGTCCAGCATCAGGTCGTGGCCCATCCCGGGAAAGAGCAGCGGAGCCGAACCGTAGCGGCGGGCCACCCGGGTCAACGTCGACGCCGGCACCACCCGGTCGTCCGGGCTGCCCAACACCAGCACCGGCGGGGCACCCACCGCCGGCTCAGCCGCCGGCTCACCCAGCAGCGCCCACTGCGCCCGCCGACCCGCCCGGCCGAGCCGCCCGACATACCGCCGGGCCTCCTCGTCGGGCAACTCACGGCTGAACAACTGCCCACCGTTGAGCCGCAACGGCCCACCGAACACCGCCGGCACCGTGCCCGCCGGATTGCGGCGCAACGCCGCGCCCAGCACTCCCCAGCCACCGAACACCGGCGCCACCAGCACCGCGCTGCGCGCCGGGTAGCGGGCCAACGCGTGCGCCACCACCAGAGCCCCCGCACCGTGCCCCACCAGCACCGCCTGGCGCGGCAGGCCCGCGGCCACCTGGACCACATCGTGCGCGTACGCCCGCAGCGTCGCCTCCGGCGCCGGCTCGCTGGCACCATGCCCGCGCAGGCTCATCGCGTACGCCGGGAACCCCCGCGACACCGCATGACCCAACCAGTGCTCGGCGAACGCCCACGCACCGTGCCCGAACCCGGGAACGAACAGCAGCGGCGGCCGCCCCTCCTCCACCTCGGGAAGGGCACTGAGCACCTCCCGCCGGGCCGGCCGGACCGGACGGGACCACTCCCGGCTCCGCATGATCCGCAGCTCACCGCTCGCGCTCACCGTGCCAACCCTCCGTTCGCGACTGCGGGGCTCGCAAGCTCACTCCTCGCGCTCACCGTGCCAACCCTTCGTTCGCGACTGCGGGGCTCGCAAGCTCACTCCTCGCGCTCACTTGCTGCTCTCCAGGTCGTGCAAGGCGCGCTGGACGGCGCGCAGGTAGTCGGCGTGACCGACCTCGAACCAGTGCCGGCTGCTGTCCTTGACCGGCCCGGAGTACCGCTCCCCGGCCCGCTCCCGTACCCGCCGCGCGAACGCCATGGCCCGTTCCGGCCGGTCCCGACGTGCCTGCAGCAGCCGCGCGAAAAGCACCGTCTGCCAGTGCGACAGGGTGAACAACCCGGAGTCCGGCTGCAACAGGCCGGCGACGGCGAGGGTCGGATGACCCGGCGTGAACGCGTTGAGCCACAGCGTGGGCCGACCCGCCCCGGCGCTGTCGGCGAACACCGACGCGTCGAGGAACTCGAACCGCGGCAGGTAGCCGGTGGCGAAGACGACCACCTCGGGGTCGATCTCCCGGCCATCGGCCAACTCCACCGCGTACGGGCGGAACCGGGCGACGTCGGGCACCGGGCCGATCCCACCGTGACCCACGTAGTAGACGAGCTGGCTGTTCGCGATCGGGTGCGTCTCGTACACCCGGTGGTCGGGCCTGGGCAGACCGAAGCGGGTCAGGTCACCGACGGTCAACCGCATCGTCCAGTGGTAGAGCCACTGCCGCACCCGCAGCGGCACGCGCAGCGCCAACAGGGTGTCGTTCACCTGGTCGGCGGGGCGGCCGAGCACGTACTTCGGCGCGTACCAGTAACCGCGCCGGGTGGAGTGCCAGCACCGCGACGCCTGCTGGGCGGCCTCGACGGCGATGTCGCAGCCGGTGTTGCCGGCACCGACCACCAGCACCCGCTTGCCGCGCAACTGCGCCGGGTCCTTGTAGGACGAGGCGTGCATGATCTCGCCGCGGAACTCCTCCAGGCCCTCGTAGCGGGGCAGCTTCGGCGACCAGTTGTGCCCGTTGGCGATCACCACGGCGGCGTACCGGGAGGTGCGCTCCGGGCCGTACCCGCCGGTGGAGCGGGTGGTCACGTCCCACCGGTCGCCCTCGGCGGGCTCGACCCGGACCACCTCGGTGCCGAACCAGATGTGCGAGCGCAGGTCGAAGTGGTCGGCGTACCGCTCGAAGTACGACAGCAGTTGACTGTGGTGCGGGTAGTCCGGCCAGGAGTCCGGCATCGGAAAGTCGGGGAACTGGGTGAACGGCTTCGACGAGATCAGGTGGGTGCTGGCGTACACCGGGCTGCGGTCGTGCCGCCAGTTCCAGGCGCCGCCGACGCCGGTCTCCCGTTCGTAGCAGTCGACACCGAACCCGTGCTCGCGCAGGTTCTTGATGGCCGTCAGACCGCTGGCCCCGGCCCCGATGACGCAGACCGTGTCACCCCGGTCGGAGACCGGGCGATCGTCGCCGCCGCGCGCGGGCGGGGTCGCCTCCGGGTCGGGCCGGCCGTGGTCGGTGGAGGTGGACACCGGGACATCTCCTTTTGGTACGGCAGGCGTGCCGGTCGCCGCGAAATCCTCTCCACAACGGAGCCGGATGTCCAGTCCTGAGGCGGACGCGTCGACGGTCGGGCCGGGGTCGGGGTCAGCCGGCGGCGGGCAGCAGCAGGTCGACCAGGACCGGGAAGTGGTCGCTGGCCCGGCGGGTCTGCGGGGTGTCCACCACGTCGTAGTCGACAACTGTGATCCGCGGGTCGACGAAGAGCGCGTCGATGCGCCGGCGCGGGTCGGCGCAGGAGTAGGTGAGCCGGTCCGCCCGGTCGGCCGCCACCGCGGTGTCGGTCAACCCGCGCGACACGGTCGCCCACGCCGGCCCGTCCGGGCCCTCGTTGAGGTCCGCCCCGGCCACCACCGGGCTGGTCGCCGCGTCCAGCCCGCGCTTGAACTCGGCGGCCTGCGCGGGGCGCTCGGTCGGGTCGGTGGACAGGTGCGAGCCGGCGAGGGTGACGTGGGCGTCGCCGACCCGGCAGTCGGCGTACACGGCGCCGCGCAGGTGCCGGCCGGGGGTCAGCGGGAAACGTTGGCAGCGGGTGCCGCGCACCTGGACCCGCAGGCTGGTCACCAGCAGGTTGCCCAGCGCGGGCAGCCCGCCGGCGGCCACCACCAGGCCGAACGACTCGGCCAACGTGGCGGACTTCTGCCGCCACCGGAACCGGCGCGGCCCCTCCTGCACGATCACCACGTCCGGCCGCGCGGCCCGGACCACCGCCGCCAGCGCGGCGGTGTCGTCGCGCTGGCCGTGGATGTTGTACGACACCACACGCAGCGGCACGCCCATCGCGGACCGCCTCAGATCCGGCGGGCCAGGTCGGCGGCGCCGATCACCCCGGCGCTGTTGCCCAGCTGGGCCGGGAGCACCTCGGCCACCGGCAGGCGACCGCGTTGGGCGAGCGCGTCGAGGTACGAGCGGCGTGTCGGACCGAGCAGCAGGTCCCCGGCGTCGATCACACCGCCACCGACCACCAGGGTCTGCGGGTCGAGGATCTGCGCCATGTCGGCCAGACTCGTGCCCAGCCAACGACCGATCTGGGCGAACGCCTCGGCGGAGACGGGGTCACCACCCTGCGCGGCGGCGGTCACCATGTGGCCGGTGATCGCCTCGGCCTCGCCGCCGGCCAGGTCCAGCAGTGCGGCGGCCCGGTCGGGCTCCTGTCGGGCGCCGGCTCGGGCGAAGCGCACCAGGGCGCTGCCGCTGGCGTACTGCTCGATGCAGCCCAGCCGGCCGCAGCCGCACTGGTGCCCGTCCGGCACGGCCAGCATGTGGCCGAGCTCCGCGGCGATGCCGTGCGCACCCCGCATCAGCTCCCCGCCGAGGACGATGCCGCCGCCCACGCCGGTGCCGATGGTGAACATGATCATGGAATCGTCGGCGTCGCGGGCCGCGCCGTAGCGGAACTCGGCCCAGGCGGCCACGTTGCCGTCGTTCTCCACGATCACGGGGAGGCCGACGGCCGTGCTGACGTACTCGCGCAGCGGTTCGTCCCGCCAGGCCAGGTTGGGAGCGAAGAGCACGGTCGAGCGGCTGGCGTCGATCCAGCCGGCCGCGCCGATGCCGACGGCCTCGATCGTCCGCCCGGCCGTCAACTCGCCGACCAGCTCGATGATGACGTCGCGGGTCTTGCCGACGTCATCGGCGGGGGTGTCCCGTCGGCTCTGCACGAGGACCGTGCCGGTGTCGTCCACGACACCGCCAGCCACCTTCGTGCCACCGACGTCGACTCCGATGGTCAGCGTCACCGCTGCCGCTCCCCTCTGCTGTCCGACCCGGGTGCCGGCGGCCTGCCGGTCCGGGTCGGGATGTCCCGCGCTCAGGCGCCGTCGCCCGGTGCCTGCGCACCGGTGTCGTCCGGCACCCGCGAGGCGGGCACCGCGGGACGAGTGGTCGGTGCCGGTACGGTCGCCGGCCCGGCGTCGTCGACGGGTGGTGCGGCGGCCGGGGCGAGTGGGTCCGCCGTCCGGGTGGCGACCGACCAGACATCCCGCTCCGGCGCCGGCTGAGAATCATGCCCGGTACGGGTGGCATCGCGCCACACGTGGTTTTCGCCGGCGGCGGTGGACGGGTCGTCGGGGGCCGGCTCCGGGAGCACATCGTCGGTGCTCGCCGCGGGTGCCGACGGTGGCGCGGAGGTCGGCGCGGAGGTCGGCCACGATGTGCTCGTCGTGGGCGGCTCCGCCGGGGAGAACGCGCGGAGCAGGCTGGCGACGCCCGCCGCGAGGTCACCGGCGCCGGTCGCGAGGCGTTCGGCGAATTCCGGACTCGGATCACGCAACGCGGCGATGCCCCGACAGACCGGGCAGACGCAGCATTCGGCCGATCCGGTGGCGAAAGCACCGCCGGTGCCGGGCCGGCCCTCCGGGTCGGCACTGTGACCGAGGACACCGGCTAACACCGCACCCAGCGAGCCGAACGCGCCGCCCGCCGAGCCGGCGGAGGCCAGTCGTGCCCCCGCGAGCAGGGTGGCGACCAGCCGCTCCGCCTCTTCCCGGGCCGAACCCGGATCCGTTCCGCCCACAGTTGGCTCCTCTACCGTGCCACCGGACCCGTCACTGCGCCGCACCGGTTGCTTCTACCCGGCGCTTGAGCTGCTTCAACGCGGTGTCCATGATCATCTTCTCGGCTTTGCGCCGAAACATTCCGAGCATCCCCACCGACAGGTCGACCTCCAGCGTGTAGGTCACCGTCGTACTGCCGTCCGGGTTACCCACCAGGTCGTACGAGCCGCGCTGGGACTTCTGCATCTTCGAGGGAGCGACCAGGTGCCACTCGATCCGGGACAGGTCCTCGGCGTAGGAGTAGGCGAGCACGTACTCGTCGGCCATCACCCCGGCGTCGATGGTGAAGCGCACCTGGCTGGCGTAGCCGTCCTCGTACTCCTCGACGACCTCGGCGCGCCGCACGGCCTCGGTCCACTCCGGGTAGCGCGCGAAGTCGCAGATGACCGCCGTCACCCGATCCGGTGCGGCGCCGATGATGATCGACTGGGTGGAGGAGTCCGCCATGGGGGGAGGCTACCCGCCTCCTGCTTGTCCCACCCGGACCGCCCGCCAGGTAGGTTTCGACGCAGCCGCCGTCCGTAGGTGGTGGCCGGCCCGGCCAGTGCGAGCACGAAGGAGTGCAGGTGCGCGAGTTCTCCGTCCCGCCGATCGTCACCGTTGGCGACGCGGCCAACCTCACCGATCCGGTCTGGGACAACGCCGAGGTCGCGCCCGACGCCGTCCAGTTCGCCCGCCCCGTCCCCGGCGCCGAGGGCACCGTCACCGCCTGGGCCGACGTGACCTGTCTGCAGTTCCGCGACGAGGTGATCGCGGTGGCCCGAGGGCTGATCGCGGCCGGCATCCAACCGGGTACCCGGGTCGGGCTGATGAGCCGCACCCGCTACGAGTGGACGCTGCTGGACTACGCCATCTGGACCATCGGCGCGGTCACCGTGCCGATCTACGAGACGTCCAGCGCCGAGCAGGCCGCGTGGATCATCGAGGATTCCCACACGGTCGCCGTCGTGGTGGAGACCGACGCGCACGCCGCCCTGATCGCCGACGTCCAAGACCGGCTGCCCGACCTGGCCCAGGTCTGGCAGATCGACCTCGGTGGGGTCGACGAGCTGGTCAAGGCCGGTGCCACGGTCGAGCTGGCCGAGGTCGACCGGCGACGCAAGGCGGTCCGCGCCGACGACCTGGCCACGATCATCTACACCAGCGGGACCACCGGCCGGCCCAAGGGTTGCGTGCTCACCCACCGCAACATGTACGCCGACATCGCCAACGCGGTGCCGGTGCTGCCCAACCTGTTCAACGCCGGCGCGACCACCCTGCTCTTCCTCCCGCTGGCGCACGCCTTCGCCCGGCTGATCCAGATCGGCGTCGTGCAGGCCCGGGCCACCATGGCGCACTGCGCCGACACCAAGAACCTGGTCGCCGAGTTGCAGGCGTTCCGGCCGACCTTCGTGCTCTCCGTACCCCGGGTGTTCGAGAAGGTCTACAACGCGGCCAAGCAGAAGGCCGAGGCCGACGGCAAGGGCGGCATCTTCGCCCGCGCCGAGCAGGTCGCCATCGCGTACAGCGAGGCTCTGGAAACCCCCGGCGGGCCGGGCCTGGCGCTGCGCGCCCAGCACGTGGTCTTCGACCGGCTGGTCTACGGCAAGCTGCGGGCCGCGCTCGGTGGGCGATGCCGCGACGCCATCTCCGGCGGCGCGCCGCTCGGCGCCCGGCTCGGTCACTTCTTCCGGGGCATCGGCGTGACGGTCCTGGAGGGCTACGGCCTGACCGAGACCTCGCCCGCCGCCGCCGCGAACCTGCCGACCGGCACCCGGATCGGCACCGTCGGCCGCCCGCTGCCCGGCGTGACCGTGCGGATCGAGGACGACGGCGAGATCCTGATCTCGGGCGAGCTGGTCTTCCAGGGTTACTGGCGCAACGAGACGGCGACCGCCGAGTCGCTCAGCACCGACGGGTGGTTCCGCACCGGCGACCTGGGGCAGCTCGACTCCGACGGCTACCTGAGCATCACCGGGCGCAAGAAGGAGCTGATCGTCACCGCCAGCGGCAAGAACGTCGCCCCGGCCGTGCTGGAGGACCTGGTCCGGGCACACCCGTTGATCAGCCAGTGTGTCGTCGTAGGCGACCGCAAGCCGTTCATCGCGGCGCTGGTCACCGTCGACGAGGAGGCGCTGCCGGCCTGGCTGGAAGGTGCCGGCATGCCCGCCGACACCCCCGCCGAGCAACTGCGCGAGCACGAGGCCCTGCGCAGGGAGATCCAGGCCGCGATCGACACCGCGAACCAGGCCGTCTCCAAGGCCGAGGCGATCAAGATGTTCCGGGTCCTGCCGCACGACTTCACCGAGGCGACCGGCGAGCTGACCCCGTCGCTCAAGGTCAAGCGCCAGGTCGTCCACAAGACGTACGCGGCGGAAATCGCCGACATCTACCGAGGCTGACTACCATCCGTCACGTGCCCGCATCCACGACCACCGCACCGCACCCGCATCCCCTCGCCGCGGCCGCCCGCCTGGTGATGCTGGCGCTGATCGCCATCCTGACCCTCTTCGCCACCCGCGACGTCACCCAACTGTGGTGGATCGCGCTGCTGGCGGTGGCCGGGCTCCCGTCCCTGCTGGCGCCGCAGCACCCGCTGATCGCGCCGCTGAGTCGGGTGGCCGAGGTGGTGGTGCTGGGCCTGGCCGCGAGCCAGGTGGCCGCGGTGGCGTCGATCGGCACGGTCGACGGGCTCGGCGCGTCGGCGGTACTGCCCTACCTGGCGGTCCCGGTGACCGTCACCGCGCTGCGCCGCCGTTTCCGCGAAGGTGCCGCGCTGCTCGCGGTCAGCGCCGCCACCCTGCTGGTCAGCGGTGCGCTGACCGAGGTCGACGGAGGGGTCCAGCTCGGCCAGCCGGGTTACCTCGCGGTCTGCGCGCAGTGGCTGATCCTGGCGGTGCTGGGCCTCTACGCCGCCGGCACCCTGCACCGGGTGCTGGTGGTCCGCGGTGAGGGCAAACCCCAGCCGTACGCCGAGGCGACCCGACTGCTGACCCAACTACGGACCGTGGCCCGCCAGTTGCCCGGCGCCACCCTGGACCCGGGCGGCATCTCCGAGCACCTGCTGGAGGAGCTGCGTACGGTGGCCCAGGCGGACCGGGGCGCGGTGCTGTCGGCCAGCGGCGGCGGTCGGCTCGTGGTGCTCGCCCAGGCCGGCGTCGACCGGGTGGACTGGGAGACGACGCTGGACGCGGACTCGGCGATCGCCGACGCCTGGGCCAGCCAGCAGGCCACCACGGCCGCCCGGTCGCAGTCGCGCTCGCACCGGGGCGCGGACGTGTCCGCGCTCATCGTTCCGCTGGTCGCCGGGGTGCGCACGGTGGGGCTGGTGGTGCTGGAGGCGGATACCGCGCACGCGTACCCACCGCCGGTGGTGTCCCGGGTGACCGCGCTGACCCGCCCGGCCGCGCTGCGGCTGGAGGCGGCGCTGCTCTTCGACGAGGTGCGCTCGCTGGCCACCAACGAGGAGCGGCAGCGACTGGCCCGGGAGATCCACGACGGGGTGGCGCAGGAGCTGGTGATGGTCGGCTACGGCATCGACAACGCCATGGCCACCGTCTTCGACGACGCCGACGAGACCGCCGAGGCCCTGCGTACGCTGCGCGGCGAGGTGACCCGGGTGATCCAGGAACTGCGGCTGAGCCTCTTCGAGCTGCGCAGCGAGGTGGACCGGCAGGGCGGGCTGGCCGCGGCGATCGCCGAGTACGCGCGCACCGTGGGCGCCTCCGGTGGGCTGCGGGTGCACCTCTCGCTTGACGAGTCCACCGCCCGGCTGCCGGCCGCCACCGAGGCCGAGTTGCTGCGCATCGCGCAGGAGGCGGTGACCAACGCGCGCAAGCACGCCGGAGCCTCGAATCTGTGGGTCACGTGCGAGGTCGACCCACCGTACGCGCAAATAGAAGTGTCGGATGACGGTCAGGGGATGGCTGACCAGCGCCCCGACGGACGGTACGGTCTTGCGATCATGGCCGAGAGGGCGGAACGTATCCGGGGCCGGTTGGAGATCAGGCCGCGGCAACCCAGCGGCACAACCGTGGCCGTGGTTGTCGGCACCTCGTCCCGCCGAGATAACGTGCGCGACAGCGCAGCACCAGAAGGGGAGTAACCCGAGGATGACCACAAGTCCGACACCGGCCACCCGCACCAAGGTCCTCCTTGTTGACGATCATGACCTGATTCGTAAGGGCCTGCGCCACGCCTTCGAGCGCGACCGGCAGTTCGAGGTCGTCGGTGAGGCCGCCACCGCGGCGGAGGGGGTGCGCCAGGCCGGCGCCCTGCAGCCGGACGTGGTGATCATGGATCTGCGGCTGCCCGACGGCAGTGGCCTGGAGGCGACCCGCGCGCTGCGCAAGTCCAGTGCGTCGATGGGCATCGTGGTGCTGACCATGTATGCCGGCGACGACCAGCTCTTCGGCGCCCTGGAGGCCGGTGCGAGTGCCTTCGTGCCGAAGACCGCCCCGGCCGACGAGGTGGTGGCCGCCGCGCGGCACGCCGCCTCCTCCCCCAGCGCGTTCACCGCCGCCGATCTGGCCGAGGCGATGAAGCGCCGGCTCGCGCCGTCCGGCCCGCAGCTGTCTCCCCGGGAGGGGCAGGTGCTGCGGCTGCTCGCCGACGGGATGAGCGTGGCGGGCATCGCCAAGCAGCTGTTCGTCAGCGAGTCCACGGCCAAGACGCACATCTCCAAGCTCTACGAGAAGCTCGGTGCGGCCAACCGGGCCCAGGCGCTGATGACCGCCCTGCGGCTCGGCCTGCTCGAGGCACCGGACGCGCCGAAGTTCTGATCTACCCCCGCTCCGGTGGCGGGAAAGCACGACCGACGGTCCGCGCCAGCTTCGGCCAGCGCGGACCGTCGCGCATCGACCGACGTCGGCGGGCAACCACCCGCGCGCTATGGTCTGGCGTGCGTGGCGGGTGCACAATACCCGCGCGGGCGACGACGCCCGCGACGCGGACTCAAGGGGTGAACGCATGCAGCGGCCAGACTGGGCACCCGACACCATCGACATCGAGCGCCCGAGTGTCGCGCGGATGTACGACTACTACCTCGGTGGCTCGCACAACTTCGCCGCGGACCGCGCCACGGCGCAGGCGATGGTCGCGGCGGTGCCGGAGGCGCCGCTGATGGCCCAGGCCAACCGGGCCTTCCTGCGGCGGGCCGTGCACCACCTCTCCGAGGCCGGGATCCGGCAGTTCCTGGACATCGGCTCGGGCATCCCGACCGTCGGCAACGTGCACGAGATCGCCCAGCGGCTCGACCCGCAGTCGCGGGTGGTCTATGTGGACGTCGACCCGGTGGCGGTGGCGCACAGCCGGGAGATCCTCGCCGGCAACGACCGGGCGGTGGTGGTGCAGGAGGACCTGCGGCGTCCGGAGGCGATCCTGGCCCACCCGGAGGCCCGCAAGCTGCTCGACCTGAGCCAACCGGTGGCCGTGATGGTCGTGGCCGTCCTGCACTTCGTCTCGGACGACGACCGGCCGGCCGAGCTGCTGCGGACGCTGCGCGACGCCCTGGCCCCCGGCAGCTACCTGGTGCTGTCGCAGGCCAGCGACGACGGGCGCAGCGACGACGAACGCGCCGAGGCGGAGCGGGTCTACCGGCGCACCGACAACCCTCTGTGGATACGCAGTCGGGCCGAGTTGACCGCGCTCTTCGACGGGTTCGAGCTGCTCGACCCGGGCGTGGTGTGGGTGCCCCAGTGGCGACCGGACACCCCGGAGAGCGCGGAGGACGCCGAGCGCGCGGTCTTCATGGGCGGCGTCGGGCGACTCGGTGGCTGAGTCGCCCGACGCCGTCTCCCGCCCGGGCACGTTCGCCCGGGCGTGGGCGAAGGCGGTCTCCGGCACCAGCTACCTGCCGATGACCCAGGCCCAGCTGGAGACCCTGCTGGACCGGCTCACCGGCCAACTGGCCGGCGCGTTGCTCACGGAGCCGTTCGACCTGCGCGCCGGGCACCGGGTCGGTGCCGAGTTGGTCGCCGCGCACATCGCCTCCGCGGAGGGGCTGGGTCGTACCGTGGAGGTCATCCAGCTTCGGTTCGTGCGTGACCTCGGGTTGGTGGCCGAGGACGTCGAGGACCGGCTGGCCCGGCTGCTGGCGGCCGTGGCGACCGGCTACGCCCGCGCGCTGCGCGACCGCACCCTCGACGAGCAGGAGTCGATCCGCCGAGCCGCGATGAGGGCCCGGACGCAGGCCGAGCGGGCGCTGCGCGCCAGCGAGGCCCGGTTCCGGCACCAGGCCACCCACGATCCGCTCACCGGCCTGCCCAACCGGACGCTGTTCACCGAGCGGCTCACCGCTGCGCTCAACGAGCCCGGCCGGGGTGCGCGGCGGGTCGGGGTGTTCTTCCTCGACCTGGACCGCTTCAAGGTCGTCAACGACACCCTGGGGCACCAGGTCGGTGACCAACTGCTGGTCACGGTCGCCGAACGACTGTGCAAGGCCATGGGTGAGCACCTGGTGGCCCGCCTCGGCGGGGACGAGTTCGTGATCCTGGTGGAGAGCAGCGCCGGCACCGACGACATGGCGGCGTTGGCCGAGACCGCGCTGGCCGCGGTCCGGACACCGGCGCTCGTCGACGGGCACGAGCTGCAGATCTCGGCGAGCATCGGCATCGTCGAGCGCCCGGTGGCCGGAGCCAACCCCAGTGACCTGATGCGGGCCGCGGACAGCACCCTGCACTGGGCGAAGTCCGCCGGCGGTGCGCGCTGGGCGCTCTACGACGCCGAGCGCAACCAACGCGAGCTGGCCCGGTACGCGCTCTCCGCGGCCATCCCGGCCGCGCTGGAGCGGGGCGAGTTCTACCTCGACTACCAGCCGCTGACCTCACTTCGCGACGGCAGCCTGGTCGGCGTCGAGGCGCTGGTCCGCTGGCGTCACCCGGAGCTGGGGGTGCTGCGTCCGGACAGCTTCATCAGTTTGGCCGAGGAGACCGGCCTGATCGTCCAACTGGGCGGTTGGGTGCTGGCCGAGGCGTGCCGCGAGGCGGAGGCCTGGTCGGCTGGCAACGCCGCCGCACCGTTCGTCAGCGTCAACCTGGCGGTACGGCAGGTGCACCGGCCCGGTCTGGTGCAGGAGGTTCGCTCGCTGCTGCGGCAGACCGGCCTGCCCCCGGAGCGGCTCCAACTGGAGATCACCGAGAGCACGATGATGAGCACCGCCGAGGAGCCGGTACGCGCCCTGCGGGTGCTGGCCGACCTCGGGGTCCGGATCGCCATCGACGACTTCGGCACCGGCTACAGCAACCTGGCGTACCTGCGGGACCTGCCGGTGACCGAGCTGAAGGTCGCCGGGGAGTTCGTGGCCGGCCTCCGGTCGCCGTCGGTCGGCCGCACCGACGAGCGGATCCTCGCCTCGCTGGTCTCGCTGGCGCACGCGTTGGACCTGACGGTCACCGCCGAGGGCGTGGAGACCGCCGGGCAGGCCGAGCGGCTGCGGGCGATCGGTTGCGACGCCGGCCAGGGCTGGCACTTCGGGCGCCCGGCCCCCGCCGACCGGATCCTGGCCCGCATCCGCTGAATCTCCCACGCCCGACGGATGGGCCTGGCTCGGGTCTGTCCGTTGCGCGTGATGCCACACAGGCATCTTGATGACTCACGGGCATCACGCTGATTCCGGCTTCCCCGGCATGCCGCGACACGTCGATCGGCGGTAGACAGCGTCTACGCCACCCTGGTAGACAGTCTCCATGGCGGCGGACGAGACGGGGCTGCGGGCGCGCCTGGTCGCCGCCGGAGTGGACCTGGTGCTGCGCGACGGCCAGTCGGCGGTGTCGCTGCGGGAGATCGCCCGCCGCGCCGGGGTCTCCCACGGCGCACCGCGCCGCTACTTCCCCACCCACGTCGACCTGCTCTCCGCCATCGCCCGGGAGGGCTTCGCCGACCTCACCGCCCGGGTCGAGCGAACGTTGCACGACGTCGACGCGGACCCGCGTACCCGATTGACCGCACTGGCCCGGACGTACCTGGACTTCGCGGCGGCCCACCGCGGCATGTTCGAGCTGATGTTCCGCCACGACCTGCTGGACAGCGGCCGGTTGCGGCTGCGTGAGACGAGCCTGCCGCTGTTCACCGTCCTGGCCGACCTGGTGGCGCGGGTGCGTCGGCCCACCGACGCGCCCGCGGCGGTGCTCGCCGGCGCGCTCTGGGCAAACCTGCACGGCATCGCCCAACTCTGGGCCTGGGGCAGCCTGCCGCTGGCCACCGGCGCCACCGACGACGACACCCTGCTGCGCGCCGCGCTGGAGGCCCACCTCGGCCCGGCGCCGACCTGAGACCCGACCCCGGAGGACCTGTGCCCCTGCTGTACGACGTCGCCAAACTGACAGTCGGCACCGCGATGCGGGTGGGCTGGCGGCCCCACGTGGAAGGGCTGGAGCATCTGCCCCGGCACGGCGGCGCGATCCTCGCCGGCAACCACCTGTCCGTCGCCGACGAATGGTTTCTCGTCACCTCGACGCCCCGACACGTCACCTTCTGGGCGAAGGTCGAGTATTTCAACGGCGGCGGGCCGAGTGGCTGGCTCAACCGGCAGATCGTCGCCGGCATGGGCGCCATCCCGGTCAACCGCGCCGACGGCCGGGCCGCCCTGCGCGCCCTCGACGCCGCCGTACCGGTGCTGCGCGCCGGTGGCCTCGTCGCCATCTATCCGGAGGGCACCCGCTCCCCCGACGGGCGGCTCTACCGGGGCCGCGTCGGGATGACCCGGCTGGCCCGCGACGCCGGGGTGCCGATCATTCCGGTCGGCGTGCTCGGCACCGCCGAGGTGCTGCCGGTCGACGCGCGGATCCCCCGTCGACACCCGGTCACCCTGCGATTCGGCCCGCCGATCCCGGTCGCCGACCGGATCCACGGGCCGCGCGACATCCGGACGATCACCGACGAGGTGATGGCGGAGATCCAGAAGCTCACCGGCCAGGAGTACGTGCCGCACTACGCGCCAGCCCGAGAGAGCTGAACGGCGATCAGCCGGCGAGCAGCGCCGCCATCCGGTCCGCCTGCGCCTCCCAGCGCCACTCCCGCTCCACCCACGCCCGACCGGCGGCGCCCAGCTGGCGGGCCAGGTCCCGGTCGGCGAGCAGCCGGGCGACCCGGTCGGCGAGCTGGGCCACGTCCCGCCCGCGGACGACGTAGCCGGTCTCCCCCTCGCGGACCGCGTCCGGTGCGCCCCCGGAGTCGCCGGCCACCACCGGCAGGCCGGTCGCGGACGCCTCCAGGTAGACGATGCCGAGCCCCTCCACGTCGAGGCCACGATTGCGGGTGCGACACGGCATCGCGTAGACGTCGCCGGCCGCGTAGTGCGCCGGCAACTCGACCGACGGCACCGAACCGGTGAACACCACGTCCCGCTCCACACCGGCCTGTCGGGCCAGCTTCTCCAGCGTCGCCCGGTACGGTCCGCCGCCCACGATCAGCAGCGCCGCGTCGGGCACCCGGCGGCGGATCTCCGGGAGTGCCCGGATCAGCATGTCCTGGCCCTTGCGCGGCACCAGCCGGGACACACAAACCACCACCGGACGGTCGGTCAACCCGAGCCGGGCCCGGACCTGCTCACCGTCGACGGTCGGGTGGTAGGTGTCCACGTCGACCCCGGGCGCGAGACGGTGCAGCTCGGTCACCCCGTCCAGCACGCGCGCCAACCGGGTGCGCGTGTATTCGCCGAGATAGGTGGTGACGTCCACACCCCGACCGATGCGCCGCAGTGCCGGCCGGGCGGCCGGCAGCGCCGCCCAACCAACCTCGTGGCCGTGGGTCTGTGCCACCACCCGGCGGACGCCGGCCCGCCGACGCAGACCGGCGGCGAGCAGCCCCAGCGGGGCCGCCGCACCGAACCACACCGTGTCGCAGTCGTACTCGCGAGCCAACCGCGCCGCCCGGCGGGCGATCAACGGGGTGGGCAACAGCACCCGGGTGCGCTCCCGGATCACCTCGAACGGCTGGTCGGCGTCGAACTTCGCGGCCCCGCGCCAGCTCGACGCGTAGACGACCACCGAGCCGGCCGGTTGCCGCACCGCGAGGTTGTGCACGAAGGACTGGATGCCGCCTGGTCGGGGCGGAAAGTCGTTGGTGATCAGCAGCGTGCGGTTCATCGGCCGGCCTTCCGGGCGTACGCGCGGGCGGCGGCCATCCGCTCGACGGTGGACGGATGTGAGGCCGAGTAGAGGTATTCCCAGCGCGGCGGATCGGGGTCGCCCAGGTTGACCGAAGCGAGCCGACGCTGCATCGACTCGAAGGTCTCCGGGTCACGGGTCAGTGCGAGCGCGTGCGCGTCGGCGCGTGCCTCCACCCGTCGTGACATCAGCGCCTGCACCGGCGTGGCGACCAGCCCGGCCACCGTCACGAGGGCGACCAGCAACGGAAAGGCGCGTGGTTGGGCGACCGAGTCGACGCCGGCCAGTCGCAGCAGCGGCCCCCACGAGCCGAGCAGGTAGAGCGCCACCACGGCGGCAGCCGCACCCAGCGCCCCGGTCACCGTGCCCACCGCCACGTCGGAGTCCTTCGCGTGCCCCAACTCGTGCGCCACCACCGCGGTCACCTCGCCCGGGGTGGCCTCGCGCAGCAGCGTGTCGTAGACGACCACCCGCCGGGTCGGCCCGAGACCGGAGACGTACGCGTTGACCGCCCGGGTGCGGCGGGAGGCGTCCGCGACGAGCACGTCGCGCACCGGCACCCCGTCGCGGGCGGCCATGCTCATCAGCTCGGTGCGCAGCGGGCCCTGCTCCATCGGGGTGAACTTGTTGAAGACCGGCTCCACCAGCACCGGCAGCACGAACGACAGCAGCACCACCAGCAGCGCGGCGCCCGCCGCCCCGAACGCCCACCACCAGCGGGGCGCGAACCGGATCACCGCGTAGAAGCCGACGAGCGCCACCGCGCCGATCACCGCACTGACGGCGTACGACTTGAGCAGGTCGACAGCCCAGCCACTCCAGCCGTTGGTGCTCAGGCCGTAGCGGGTGAGCACGCTCTGGCGCCAGGCGGCGAACGGGAGCGTCACCAGGTCGGCGACGAGCACCACGGCCAGCCCACCGAGCACCGCCTGCGCGGCCCAGTGCCCCCCGAACGGCCGGCCCACCAGCTCGACCAGGCGGCTGCCCAGCGGGGTCAACCCGAGCGCGAGGGCGACCAGCAGCCCCACGGCGAGCGCGGCGTAACCGCCCGGACGCAGGGCGGCCCGGAACTCCCGCCCCCTGGCCACCTGCTCGGCCGGCAGGTCACGCAGCGCGGCGAGCTGGTCGGCGCGCGGGGCCGGCGGCCGGTGCCACGGAATGAACAGCGCGGCGATCACGACAAGCGCGACGGTCAACCCGGCCAGCGTCAGCAGCGCCCAGCCCCGTGGGGTCATCGCGTCACTGCCCGTCGTGTCCCGCTCATTGCGCCGCTCCTCCCGCCGTGACCGCTCATCCTATGGCCCGCGAGAAGCTCGCTTCCGGGCGCGGTGTCGCGCTCAGGCGATGCGGCGCACAGCCCGCTGGCGAGCCGCGCCGGGACGCTCTGGCGCGGCCAGCACCTCCACGTCGAACCCGGCCCGCGCGAACACCTCGATCGCCTGGACCTCGGCGGCGACCAGACCGGCCGCCGGGGACGTCTCGTCGAACAGGGCGGCCAGCAGGCAGCCGGAACAGCCGTCGGCCTGCCTCGCGCACCCGTCGCAGTCGATGAGCATCAAGCCCTCCTGATCGCTCGCGATGCACGGTCGGCGCGCCTCGTCGTCGCCACCCGAGCACCGTCGGTCACATCGACGCTAACCACCGGGTACGACAGAAACCGCGTCCGACCGGCCGTTTGGGGGCGAGATCGACTCCAGTTCCCTGAAATCGGGCCATCCCCACCGGCCGGACACCCCGACCTCAGGAAAGCCGTGTCGATCACGGCGTCCGGGCAGGGTGTCAGGAGCGGGCGAGCCGCCGCAGCAGCGAGTCGGCGCCCAGCGGGTAGGCGCCGTGCCGGCGTACCCCGTCGGCGACCTCGCGGTCCGACGAGACCACCACCACCGGCCGCCCCGACGGCTCGGCACGGACCAGCCGGCGGATCAGCTCGTCGGCGGTCTCACCCTTGCGCGAGAACAGCACCCGTACGCCGCGCGGCGCGGGCGGCAGCCCGTGCATCCGCTCGGCGCCGTCGAAGACCACGGTGACCTCGTCGCCGGTCTGCGCGGCGATCCCGCCCAGCCCGGTGATCAGGCGTTTGCGCTGCTGCTCCAGGGACATCTCGCCGAAGCCGCGCTTGGTGACGTTGTAGCCGTCCACCACCAGGTGCGCCCGGGGCAATGCGAGCAGCTGGTCGAGTCGAGCCGGGTCGTCGGTGTCGCGGGCACGTGCCGCGGGGCTGGCCGGGGCGGTGCCCGGCTGCTCGGCGAACGCGTCGGCGACGAAGTCGGCGGGGAGTTTGTCGACCGGGTCGAGCGCCAGCTCGCGGCGCAACCCGACAGCGGCCTGGCCGATGGTCTCCAGCAGCAGCCAGAGCCGTGCGTCGTCGACCGAGCGGGCCTCCTTGGCGGTGGCCCGGGCCACCCCGGCGGCGGCTTCCGCCTCGGCCAGCCGGGCGCGGGCGCGGCGCAGCTCGGCGTCCACGTCCGCGCTGGCACGTGCGGCCCGGCCGCGCTCGGTGGCCAGCAACTCGGTGGCCTTGCGCTCGCGGGCCTGGGTCTCCCGCAGGGTACGGGCGACCTGCCGGGACTCCTCGCGGAGCTGACCCAACTCCTCGCGGACGCGGGCCAGCTCGTCGCGGAGCTTCTCCGCCTCGACCCGCGCCACCGCCCGGTCGTGCTCGGCACGGGTGGCCCGCTGCTCGGCCTCGCGGACCAGTTCGGCGACGACCGCGCTGTCCGCCTCGGCGCGCACGGCGGCACCACTGGCGTCGATCAGCTCCCGCCAACCGCGCGGCCGGGCCAGGTAGGCGAGCGCGGCGACCTCGACCGGGTCGGCGGCGGCCGGGGCGGTGCCCTCGACGACGGCGGCGCCGAGGTCGCCGGCGTCGGCCAGGACCCGGGCGGTGACCCGCTGCCGGAACAGCGGGTCGGCGGTGAGCTGGGCGGCGATGGCCGGCGCACCGAGGCGGGCGCGCCGGTTGGGGGCGAACTTGGCCACCCGACGTAACGGCACCGGCACCTCGTCGCCGGGCAGGGTGGGCAGCACCGCGGCGGTCAGCGTCACGATCCGCTGCCGGACCGGCTCGGGCAGCGTCGGCTCCGGCTCGACGGTGGGGCCGTCGCCCTGCACGGTCGGATCGGATGCGCCTGATGTCCCGCTGACTACGTTGTCGTCCGGGTTGCCCACCGCACCGTCGAGCGCGACCGGATCCTCCTGCGGGAGGTGGTCGTCGTGCGGCTCGGTGAGGGGCATGTGGCAAGTCTCCCACCGCGACCGGGCCCACCGCCCGGTGAGTGAGCCGATCTCTCATCCTAGCCCCATGGTGACTGGTGAGACGGCTGCGACGGGAGTGTCGGACGGTGGCGCTAGCGTGCCGGCGATGGCACAGGCGGAGTACGTCCAGGAGTCACTGGCCGGTTTCGACCCGGCGGTGGGCGGGGTCGACCCGGCGCTGCCGCTCTACGCGACCACCTTCGTGGTGGTCGACCTGGAGACCACCGGCGGCGCGCCGGACGGCGGCGGCATCACCGAGATCGGCGCGGTCCGGGTGCGCGGTGGCGAGCAGTTGGGCGTGTTGGCCACCCTGGTCAACCCGGGGCAGCCCATCCCGCCGTTCATCACCGTGCTGACCGGCATCACCCAGGCGATGCTGGTGCCGGCGCCGCCGATCGAGCAGGTGCTGCCGAGCTTCCTGGAGTTCATCGCCGACGCGGTGCTGGTGGCCCACAACGCCCCGTACGACGTGGGCTTCCTCAAGGCCGCCTGCGCCAAGCACGGCTACCGCTGGCCCAACCCGCGCGTGCTGGACACGGCGGCGCTGGCCCGCCGGGTGCTGACCCGCGACGAGGTGCCCAACCGCAAGCTCGGCACCCTGGCCGCCTACTTCCGCACCGCCACCCAGCCGAGCCACCGCGCCCTCGACGACGCGAAAGCGACAGTCGACGTGCTGCACGGGCTGATCGGTCGGCTCGGTGGGCACCAGGTGGACACGGTCGGCGACGCCATCGAGTTCGCCCGGGCGGTCACCCCGACGCAACGTCGCAAACGGCACCTGGCCGACGGGTTGCCCAAGGTTCCCGGGGTCTACGTCTTCCGGGCCGCCGACGACCGTCCGCTCTACGTGGGCACCTCCGTCGACATCGCCACCCGGGTGCGCAGCTACTTCACCGCCGGCGAGAAGCGCGCGCGGATCTCCGAGATGCTCGCGGCGGCCGAGCGGGTCGAGGCGGTGGAGTGCGCGCACTCGTTGGAGGCGGAGGTCCGCGAGCTGCGGTTGATCGCCGCGCACGCCCCGCCGTACAACCGGCGGTCGAAATATCCGGAACGGATGGTCTGGCTCAAGCTGACCGACGGTCCCTATCCGCGGCTCTCGATCGTCCGCGCCCTCTCCCCCACCGACACCGCGTACCTCGGGCCGTTCACCTCCCGGCGGGCCGCGGAGCTGGCCGCCGCCGGTTTCCACGACGCGGTGCCGCTGCGCCAGTGCACGCACCGGCTCTCGCTGCGCACGATCACGCCGGCCTGCGCGCTGGCCGAGCTGGGTCGCTGCCCGGCACCCTGCGAGCACAAGATCACCCCCGAGGAGTACGACGACAGCGCGGCCCGTCCGTTCCGCACAGCGACGACGAGTGACCCGCAGCCGGTGGTGGACGCGCTGCTCGCCCGGATCGACGTGCTCTCGGCCGACCAGCGCTACGAGGAGGCCGCCGTGGTGCGGTCCCGGCTGGCGGCGGTGCTGCGGGCCACCGTGCGGATGCAGCGGCTGGCCGCGCTCACCGGGATCGTCGAGCTGGCCGCGGCCCGGCCGGCCGCCCGGGGTGGCTGGGAGTTGGCGCTGGTGCGGCACGGCCGGCTGGCCGGCGCGGGGGTGTCCCCGCCCGGCGCGCACCCGCGGCCCACGCTGACCGCCATCCGGGCCACCGCCGAGACGGTGTCGGGCGGGCACGGCCCGGTGCCGGCGGCCACCGCGGAGGAGTCCGAGCGGATCCTGTCCTGGTTGGAACGACCGGAGACCCGACTGGTGGAGATGTCCTCCGGTTGGTCCTCGCCGGTCAGAGGCGCGGCGCGGTTCCGTGACCTGCTGGCGAAGGCCGACAACGGCGCGTCCCACCAACTCTCGACCGAACGCTCATGACCAACTGACCGATCGGACTACGTCGACTCGCTTAGGCTGTTAAGGAAGTGCAGTCCTGCCCGATTCGTGGGCCTGCTCCCTGTCGCCGGCCGCCGGCGCCACGGAGCCGGGGTGAGGAGGTGTCCCTCGTGGACGTCGACGCCGGACACGGCGCCGCCCTGGGGGGCGCCCTGCCGACACAGCCGGGCGAGCTGCCGCTCACCCGCCGACTACGGTCGCTGCTCAGCTGGCCGACCACCGACTCCGACCCGGTCACCCAACTGGTGCGCACCCACCGGGGCATCCACGCCGGCACCGACCCCGCCGTGCTGCGCCGTGCGTACACGATCGCGGAAAACATGCACCGCGGGCAGTTCCGCAAGAGCGGCGAACCGTACATCACCCACCCCCTCGCGGTGGCGCAGATCTGCGCCGAGCTGGGGATGGACACCACCACCCTGGTCGCGGCGCTGCTGCACGACACCGTGGAGGACACCCGCTACACCCTGCAGGCGCTCTCCGAGGACTTCGGCGGCGAGGTGGCCCACCTGGTCGACGGGGTGACCAAGTTCGACAAGGCGTTCTACGGCAAGGCCGCCGAGGCGGAGACGATCCGCAAGATGATCGTGGCGGCCGCCAAGGACGTCCGGGTGTTGATCATCAAACTGGCCGATCGGCTGCACAACATGCGCACCCTCGGGGTGCGCTCGGCGTCGTCGCGGGAACGCATCGCCCGCAAGACCCAGGAGGTGCTGGTCCCGCTCTGTGACCGGCTGGGCATCCAGACCCTCAAGCGCGAGCTGGACGACGTGGTGCTGCTGCACCTGGAGCCCGACGAGCACGCCCGACTGGCCCGGCACGTGCACGACCGGCCGGGCTGGGACACGTACCTCGACGCGGTGGTCACCCGTGCCCGGGTCGCGCTCAAGCGCAGCCGGGTCGACGCCGTGGTGAGCCCCCGCCCCCGACATCTCTACTCGATCTGGAAGGACACCATCGCCGGCGGCCACACCGCCCCGTTCGACCTGCCCCGCATCGTGGTGGTGGTCGACGGCCCGGCCACCGACTGTTACGCCGCACTCGGCGCGATCCACGGCACCTGGCGCCCTGTGCCCGGCCGTTTCAAGGACTTCATCGCCTCACCGAAGAACAACCTCTACCGTTCGCTGCACACCAGCATCTGCGGCCCGCAGGACCGCACGGTGGAGGTGCTGATCCGCACCGAGGAGATGCACCGCTCGGCCGAGTACGGCATCGCCGCCGACTTCCGCTTCCCCCAGTCGGGTCGGGGCAGCGCGGCGGCCCGCGCCGAGCAGTTGGACTGGCTGCGCCGCGTGCTCGACTGGGAGCCGGACGCCGCCGACCCGGCGCAGTTCTACGAGTCGCTGCGCTGCGACCTGGCCGAGGGCCAGATCCAGGTCTTCGCCGATGGGCGGCAGGTCGTGCTGCCGGGCGGCGCCACCCCTGTCGACCTCGCGTACGAGCTGGGCAACGAGCGGGGCGACCACTGTCTCGCCGCACGGATCAACGGTCGGCTGGCCCCGCTGAGTTCGGAGCTGGACGAGGGCGACGTGGTGGAGATCTTCACCGAGAACGACGGCGACAACGGTTTCGAGGCCGGTGTGGCGTCGCGGGGCCCCCGCCGGGAGTGGCTGAGCTTCGTCAAGTCGCCCAACGCGCAGATGCAGATCAACAGGTGGTTCGCCGAGCACACCGAGCCAGGCATCACGATCAGCGACAAGGTCCGCCTCGGCCGGGCCACCATCGGGCTCGCCCTGCGTCAACACAACCGGGGCCTCGCCAGTGACCTGCCGCTGCTGCGCCTCTCCGAGGAGTTGGGCTATCCCGACCTGGAGACCCTGCTGGTCGCGGTCTTCGATCGGGTGATCGAACCGGACACCGTCGTACGCCAGCTCATCGACCTGGTCGACCATCGACAGTGACCCTGCCGGCCCAGCGCGTCCGAGGGACATTCGCGACCACTAGCCTGGGGTCATGATCCCCCGTTCCCGCGCCACCGGTCGGGCCGTCTTCTACCAGGCTTTCTACCGGCTGCCGCTGCCGGTGCGTCGGCGCCTGGTCAAGCTGGCGATGCCCAAGTACATCGTCGGCGCGGTCACCCTGGTCCGCGATTCCGAGGCGACGGGCGCGGGTCGGCTGCTGATGCTGCGCCAGCCGCCCGGCAAGGGCTGGTCGCTGCCCGCCGGCCTCCTGGATCGGGGCGAGCCCCCGGTGGTGGGTGCGGCCCGCGAGCTGTTCGAGGAATCCGGCGTCCGACTCCCCCCGTCCCGGTTACGCCCGGCGGTGCCGAACGCGATCGTGCACGCCAAGGGCTGGGTGGACATGGTCTTCGAGACGGAGGTGCCGGCGTCCAGCACCGAGCTGGCGGTCGACGGCGCGGAGGTCTTCGAGGCCGCGTGGCACCCCCTGGACGACCTGCCCAAGCTGACCTGGCCGACCGCCCGGCTGCTCGCCTACTACGACATCGGGCCGCTGGCCGGTCAGTACCCGCCCCCGATCCCCGACGACCTGCCATGACCGGCGGGGCTGCCGTGCCGGCCGAGGTCTGCGCGGTGGTGCTCGCCGCCGGCGAGGGCACCCGGTTGCGCCCCCTCACCGAGCGGGTGCCCAAGGCGCTCTGCCCGGTGGGCAACGTGCCGCTGCTGGACCGGGCGTTGGCCCGGGTGGCGGGGCTCGGCCTGGCCGGCCCCGACCGGGTCGCGGTAAACGCCTGTTACCTCGGCGACCAGGTGGTCGCGCGCGTCGGCGACCGCGCCCACGTGTCCGTCGAGCCGGGCGATCCGCTGGGCACCGCGGGCGGGGTGTCCAACCTGCGGGACTGGATCGACGGGCGGCCGGTGCTGGTCGGCAACGCCGACGCGTACCTCGCCGACCCGGCGGCCGCGCCGGGCCCGGACGTGGCCGCCCTGCTCGACGGGTGGGACGGCCACACCGTACGTCTGCTCGGCCAGCCCGCCGCGGACCCGGCGGCGCCGGGCACCTTCTCCGGGCACTGTTTCACCGGCTTCTCGCTGCTGCCCTGGCGGCTCGTCCGCGATCTGCCGGTCGTCTTCTCCGACCTGGTCCGCGCCCTCTGGCGCCCGGCGGAGGCGGCGGGCGCCCTGGAGGTGGTGCCCTACCGGGGCACCTTCTACGACACCGGCACCCCCGCCGACTACCTGGCGGCCAACCTGCACGCCGCCGCCGGGGGCGTCCTCGTCGACAGGTCTGCCACGGTGACCGGTCGTTGCGTGGAGTCGGTCGTCGGCGCGGGCGCGCGGGTGGCCGGCGACGTGTGCCGCACCGTGGTGTGGCCGGGTGCGGTCGTGCCGGACGGCGAGCGGTTGCGCGACGTGATCCGGACGGCGGACGGGAGCACCGTCGCGGCCACCGCACACGGCTGACCGGCCCTGGCCCGCAGCGCCAGCCTTGGCCCGCAGCGCCAGGCGGACCGGTGGGGCGGCAACGGCGACGGCCAGGGCGCCAGGCCCCGCCGGAACATCTAGCATGGGCGACGACGCCGACGAACGGAGCAATGTCCCGTGATCACCGCAATCGTGCTGATCGACTGTGCCACCGACGCGATCCCCGAGGTGGCGGAGACCCTGGCCAGCCTCTCCGGCGTCAGCGAGGTCTACTCGGTGGCCGGGCACGTCGATCTCATCGCCATCGTCCGGGTCCGCGAGTTCGACCAGATCGCCCAGGTCATCGCCGGCAGCATCTCCAAGGTGCCGGGCGTGCTCAACACCGAGTCGCACATCGCGTTCCGGGCGTACTCCCAGCACGACCTGGAGGAGGCGTTCGCCATCGGCCTGGCCAGCGCCGACTGACAAGCGCACGCACGGCGGCCGGTCCACCCCACGGGGCGGACCGGCCGTCTGCTGTCGCTACGTCAGCTCACGCTGGGAGCCGGCGTCTCGGTGGTGCCGCCACCCGGTGCCGGGGAGTCAGTGGTGCCCCCCGGAGCTGGCGACTCGGTGCCGGTGCCACCCGGAGCGGGCGACTCGGTGCCGGTGCCGCCCGGGCTGGGCGTACCGCTGGCGCTGGTCTGCGGAACCGGGATGCCCAGCTTGTTGGCGAGCTGCACCAGCTCGTCGTAGTGCGCCTGCAGCGTCGGCAGGGCGTTCTGGGCCAACTGGACCACCGACTGCTCGGAGCCCTGCGAGATCTCCGTCTGGGTGGCCTGGATGGCCTGGACGTGGCCAGCCAGCTCACTGGTCACCCAGAGCCTGTCGAACTCCGCACCGCTGGCGTTGTTCAGCTTGTCGATGACCGCCTGCTGATCGGCGCTGGGCTCGTTCGGCAACTCCACGCCGAGCTGGGACGCGGTCTGCTGCACCGTCTGGTCCAGCTGGGTGTGGTCGGTCTTCAGCATCGCGCCCAGGTCCTTGACCCCCTGGTCCTGACCCTTCTGCTGAGCCAGGTCACCGGCGGTGATCTCGAACAGGTTGACCTGGTGTACCGCCTGCAGGTACTGGCTGTCCTGCGTCGACGGCTGTGCCGCGGCCTGCGCGGCCGCAGCCGGCGCGACCCCGACCAGTACCAGCGCGGCCAACAGGCCGAGGCGTTTGATACCCAACATGCTTCCCCCCCTTGAGACGTTGGACCGCACGGATACCCGGCTCACCGGGGTTATTCCTGCGATCGCCCGTCGCGCGGGGTCGACCGGTCCCGCCGTGGCCGTCCGACTCCTGGCCGGATGGGCGGTGGGTGCGAATACGACGTGGCGCCCGCCGGAATCCGGCGGGCGCCACGTAACGGTGCGTTCGGGCTGGTCAGCGGCGGCTGTCGCCGCTGGTGATCTCCTCGCGCTCGGGTCGGGGCTCGACCGGCGGGTGCCCCGGTGAGACCGGCGCCTCGACCGGCTTCTCGATCGGGTAGAAGAAGCCCCGGATGGCCGGGCCGAGTGCCCCGAGCCGGTTCATCTTCTTCGGCACGACCCAGCCGACGTACTCCAGCTCGCCGTGGCCGTCCGCGTGCCCGTTGGACGCGCTGAGCGGCTGGTGCACCTCGACGAACCGACCGTCCGGCAGGCGCCGGATGATGCCGGTCTCCACGCCGTGCGCGAGCACCTCCCGGTCGTGCTGCTGCAGACCCAGGCAGAGCCGGTATGTCACGTAGTACGCGATCGGCGGGATCACCAGCAGACCGACCCGGCCGGCCCAGGTCATCGCGTTCAGGCTGATCTGGAACTTGTCGGCGATCACGTCGTTGCCGCCGGAGAGCGTCAGCACGATGTAGAACGCGACGGCCATGGCGCCGACCGCGGTCCGCGCCGGAACGTCGCGGGGACGCTGGAGCAGGTTGTGGCTCTTGCGGTCCTTGAGGTGCCGGGCTTCCAGGAACGGATACATCGTCGACAGGCCCACCATGATGCCGGGCAGCACGACCGTCGGCCAGAACAGCGGCGGGATGACGTACCCGTCACCGATCGGGATGTTGATCTCCCATGCGGGCATGAGTCGGGTCGACCCGTCCAGGAACATGACGTACCAGTCGGGCTGGCTGGCGGCCGAGACCACCCACGCCTCGTACGGGCCGAACAGCCAGATCGGGTTGATCTGGAGCAGACCGCCCAGCAGCGCGATGACGCCGAAGACGACCATGAAGAAGCCGCCCTGCTTCAACGCGTACCGCGGGAACATCCGCTCGCCGACCACGTTGTTGTTGGTCCGGCCGGGGCCGGGCCACTGGGTGTGCTTCTGCTTGAAGACCAGGCCCAGGTGGACACTGATCAGGGCGACGAGCAGACCCGGGATGAGCAGCACGTGGGCGATGAACATCCGGCTGATGATCATCGTGCCCGGGAACTCGCCACCGAAGATCGACGAGGTGACCCAGGACCCGATCACCGGGATGGACAGCATGATCGCCGAAGCGATCCGCAGGCCGGTGCCGGACAGGCCGTCATCCGGCAGGCCGTAGCCGGTGAAGCCGGCCAGGAAGCCGACCCAGAACAGCAGCGAACCGATGATCCAGTTGGTCTCGCGCGGCTTGCGGAAGGCACCGGTGAAGAAGACCCGCAGCATGTGCACGACGATCGAGGCCATGAACAGCAGCGCCGCCCAGTGGTGCATCTGCCGCATCACCAGACCACCGCGGACGTCGAACGACAGGTCCAGGCTGGAGGCGTACGCGGCGGACATCGGGGTGCCCTGCAACGGCGCGAAGCTGCCGTTGTAGACCACCTCGGTCATCGCCGGCTCGTAGAAGAAGGTGAGGAACACACCGGTCAGCAACAGGACGATGAACGAGAACAGCGCGATCTCGCCGAGCAGGAAGGACCAGTGGTCCGGGAAGACCTTGTTCAGCAGTTTGCGCAGCGGGGTGGCCACCTGGAAGCGGTCGTCCACTCCCACCGCGGCCTTGCCCGGCGTCGCCGCAAGGTCGAACTTTCGACGCTTCATGGCCGCTCCCAGAAATCAGGCCCAACGGTCTCAGTGTAGTCGGACTTCGCCACGAAGAAGCCCTCGGAATCCACCTCGATCGGCAACTGCGGCAGCCGCCGGCTGGCGGGGCCGAAGATGGGCCGGGCGTTGTCGGTGATCAGGAACTGGGACTGGTGGCACGGGCAGAGCAGCCGGTTGGTCTGCTGCTCGTACAGGCTGGCCGGGCAGCCCGCGTGCGTGCAGACCTTGGAGAACGCGGCGAAGTTGCCCCACATGTAGTCGCCGTGGCCGACGCTCGGCCGCGAGTTGGCCTCCCGCGACTTCTGGGCGTCCGCGTCCCGCAGGTGGATCAGCAGCGTCGGGGAGTCGGCGTGGATGTTGCTCACACCGTGCTCGATGCCGGGGAAGACCGTCAACTGGCCACCGGCGCTGACGTCCGCCGGGCGAACCGGGCGGCCGTCCTCGCGGACCAGCCGGATCTTCTGCCCACCCTCGGCCGGGGCGAACCCGGTGGTGAACATCTGGTTGTTCTTGTGCGGCTGGGAGATCAGACCGCCGACCAGCGGCGCCGCCGCGACCGCGGCGACCGGCGCGAGACCGGCCAGCAGCGAGATGCCGAGCAGCGGGCGACGCTTCACGCCCAGCTCGTCGGCCATGTAGAGCATGGTCTGGCCGGTGATGGTGCGGCCTTCGGAGTCCACCTGGCCCTCGTGCCGGTCCTGGATCGAGACCTCCTTGGGCAGCAACTTCTTGCCCCAGGTCAGGATGCCGAAGCCGACAGCCAGCAGCGCGATGCCGAGGGTGGCACCCAGTAGCGGCGTGTACCACTTGTCGCCGCCTCGGCCCGGCTCGTACTGCCACGGCCACCAGATGTAGATGGCCAGGAAGGCCGTCGCGGCCAGACCGGTGATCAGGAAGAACCCGGCGACCACGCGGGTCAGCCGGCGCTCCGCCTTGGTGCCGGGCAGCACCTGCGGCTCGTAGTGGACGATCTCGATGTCGTCCCGACGCGCGCCCTCGCGAACGATGTCGAACCGGGTCAGCTTGGGGTCGTTCAGGTCGAGCGGCTCCTGGCCCTGCGGGGCCGGGTGCTCGGTGTGGGTGCTCATGCCGTCACCTCGCTACGGGTGGCGCCGAGCGGCGCCACAGCACTGAATCGGATGATCCGCTCGGTCACGACTTGCCCGCAATCCACAGGCTGGCGAAGACGAGCGCCACGATGCCAACCAGGAAGATCGCCAGGCCCTCGGTGGACGGGCCGTACCGCCCGAGGTTGAACCCGCCCGGGTCCTGGTCGTGCTTCAGCGTCTCCTGGATGTAGGCGATGATGTCGGCCTTCTGCTCCGGCCGAAGCTGGTTGTCGCCGAACACCGGCATGTTCTGTGGGCCGCTCAGCATGGCCGCGTAGATCTGGCGGTCGGTCGCGGGGTGCAGGCTCGGGGCGAACTTGCCCGAGGAGAGCGCGCCGCCACCACCACCGAACGCGTGGCACTGCGAGCAGTTGATCCGGAACAGCTCGCCGCCGGACGCGACGTTGCCGTCCTCGTGGAGGTCGTCGCCCGCGGGCACGACCGGGCCGCCACCGAGCTCCTGGATGTACTGGGCGAGCTGACGGGTCTGCTCGTCGGTGAAGACGGGGGGCTTGCGGTGCGCCTGGGCCTCCTGGCGGGCCAGCGGCATCCGCCCGGAGCTGACCTGGAACTCGACCGAGGCCGCGCCGACGCCGACCAGGCTCGGCCCGCGACCCTCGACGCCCTGGGCGTTGCGGCCGTGACAGGTCACACAGCTCACGTCGAACAGCGCCTTGCCCTCGGCGGCGGCGCCGGTCAGCTGCGGGTTGTCCTGCGCCTGGGCACCGGGGGCGAAGACGGTGTAGGCGCCGCCGGCCAGCATCAGCGCGGCGATCAGCCGGACCGCGGCGCCCAGCCGGCGGCGGCCCCTGCTGCGCGCGGCGGGCCGCTCGCGCAACCGCGCGAGCAGACCGCGTCGGCGGTCGTTGTCAGAAGTCATGAGCGGTGTCCTTAACCGGTTGGACCTGTCTCAGGGGACGGAGCAGCAGCGCGGAATGTGACGCGCAAGATCACTGAAGCCAGTAGATCATGGCGTACAGCCCGATCCACACGACGTCGACGAAGTGCCAGTAGTACGACACGACGATCGCCGAGGTCGCCTGCGCCGGGGTGAACCGGCCCATGGTCGTGCGGACCATGAAGATGATGAAGGCGATCAGACCGCCGGTCACGTGCAGGCCGTGGAAGCCGGTGGTCAGGTAGAACACCGACCCGTACCCGTCTCCGTTGATCTTGATGCCGTCCTCGACCAGGTGCCGGTACTCGTTCAGCTGGCCGAGCACGAAGATCAGGCCCATCACGAAGGTGACGGTGAACCAGCGCCGCAGCGCGTGCACGTCACCCTTCTCCGCCGCGAAGACGCCGAGCTGGCAGGTCACGGAGGACAGCACCAGGATCACCGTGAAGGTGGTCGCGTACGGGATGTTCAGCGCCTCGGTGTGCTTCTCCCACTGCTCCGGCGCAGCCGCGCGGATCGAGAAGTACATCGCGAACAACGCCGCGAAGAACATGAGTTCGCTGGAGAGCCACACGATCGTCCCGACGCTGACCATGTTCGGTCGGGTCAGAGAGTGGATCCGGCTCTTGTCAATGGCTGGGGCCGCAGTCACGCCGTCATTATTGCCCCTGACCGGGGCCGGCGATCAGCGGGGTGGCAAACCTGCGCCTTCCGTGGCCCGACCGTCAGGGTCCGGTTCGCCTGGCCTAGCCTGAAAAGCGTGCTGCACGTCGATTCGATCTTCGCCGCCACCTCGGCCCCGCCGCCGTTCACCGTCGGCGCGGTGCTGACCGAGACCCGGCTGGACAGCTGGCTGGCCCTCGGCCTGGTGCTCGCCGCCGGCCTGTACCTCTACGGGGTGTACCGGCTGCGCCTGCGGGGCGACCGCTGGCCGGTCGCCCGCACCGTGTTCTTCCTCGGCCCCGGGCTGGGTGGCATCGCGCTGGTCACGGTCAGCGGGCTGCACGCGTACGACACCGCCCTGCTGTCCGTACACATGATCCAGCACATGGTGCTGTCCATGGTGGCGCCGATCTTCCTGGCGCTGGGCGCGCCGATGACCCTGGCGCTGCGGACCCTGCCGGTCGGGCCGCGCAAGCGCCTGCTGGCGATCGTGCACAGCCGCGTCGCCCGGGTCTACACGTTCCCGCTCGTGGCGTTCGCCATCTTCGTGGTCAACCCGTTCGTGCTGTACTTCAGCGACCTGTACCGCTTCACCCTCGAGCACGCCTGGGCGCACGAGCTGGTGCACGCGCACTTCATCATGACCGGCTGCGTGTTCTTCTGGCCGCTACTCGGCCTCGACCCGCTGCCCGGCCGCTGGCCGTACCCGGCGCGGGCGCTGCTGATGCTGCTCTCGGTGCCGTTCCACACCGTGCTCGGCCTCACCATCATGCAGAGCACCACGCTCTTCGGCGGCGACTGGTACCCGTCGCTCAACCTGAGCTGGGCCGACCCCAAGGCGGACCAGGTGGTCGCCGGCGGCATCCTCTGGGCCGGCGGCGAGTTCGTCAGTGTGACCATGCTCGCGGTGCTGGTCGTCCAGTGGGTCAAACAGTCCGAGCGCGAGGCCCGCCGGGTCGACCGCGAGCTCGACCGCCAGGAGGCCCGCGACCGCGCCGCCGACGCCGCGGCCGCCTGAGCTGCCCGGACGGTACGCCCCGAGGGGTGGCGGCGGGCGGGATGTCGGCTACGTCACCCCGACCGGTACGATCGGCGGGCAGCTACGAGGTGGGAGCAGGCCCGGCCAATGAGTGAGCACAGCGAACGAACCGTCACGCGCAGTGCGATGGTGCCCCACGACGGCACCGCTCACCGTCCGGCTCCCGGCCGAGGCCGCCTCGAGGCCATGGGATATCACGAAACGGCCGGTACCCGGACCGTTCGGCGAAGCGGAGTGCCGGCATGAGCGATCGTCTTTGCACCGTCCTGCTCTACAGCGACGACCCGCAGGTCCGTGATCGGATGCGGTTGGCCGTCGGCACCCGACCGGCGCCCGGCCTGCAGATCGAGTTCGTCGACGCGTCGACCTACGCGGAGACCATCCGGCTGGTCGACGACTACGAGATCGACCTGCTGCTGCTCGACGGCGAGGCGAGCCCGGGTGGCGGCATCGGCATCGCCCGGCAGATCAAGGACGACCGGGACGACGCTCCCCCCACCTGCCTCGTGATCGCCCGCGCCGCCGACCGATGGCTCGCCGCGTACGCCGAGGTCGACGCCACGCTGGTGCACCCGCTCGACCCGGTGACCACCGGAGGCACGGTGGCCGAGCTGCTGCGGACGCACGCACCCGCCTGACGTCCCCAGCGATCCGGCACCGTCACGGCGTCGGATCCGCCGACGCCCGTTCCAGCCCACCCGCACTTCGCATGCTCGGGAGGCCCGCCATGGGCGATCGGACCTGGCCGCACCTGCTCACCTCGCTGCTGCACGGCGAGGAGTTGTCCACCGCCGACACCGCCTGGGCGATGGACGAGATCATGACCGGCTCGGCGAGCGCGGTGCGGACAGCGAGCTTCGCCATCGCGCTGCGGGCCAAGGGCGAGACCCCCGCCGAGCTGGCCGGTCTCGTCGAGGCGATGCTGGGTCGCGCGGTCCCGGTGGTGCTCCCCGAGGAGACGCGCCGCACCGCGCTCGACGTGGTCGGCACCGGCGGTGACCTCGCCCACACGGTCAACATCTCCACCATGACCGCGCTCGTGGTCGCGGGCACGGGCGTACGCGTGGTGAAGCACGGCAACCGGGCCGCCTCCTCCCTGTGCGGCACCGCCGACCTGCTGGAGTTCCTCGGCATCCCGCTGGACCTCGACCCCGAACAGGTGGCCCGCTGCGTCGAGGAGGCAGGCATCGGGTTCTGCTTCGCGGCCCGACACCACCCCGGAATGCGGCACGCCGGCCCGGTCCGCCGCGAGGTGGGTGTGCCCACCTTCTTCAACTTCCTCGGCCCGCTCACCAACCCGGCCCGCCCCCGCTCCGGCGCGGTCGGCTGCTTCGACGCCCGAATGGCCCCGGTGATGGCCAGCGTGTTCGCCGCCCGCGGCGACTCGGTGCTCGTCATGCGGGGCGAGGACGGCCTGGACGAGTTCACCACGGCCGCGCCGACCCGCGTCTGGGCAGCCCAGGGCGGCACCGTACGCGAGGCCGTGCTGGACGCGACGGATCTGGGGGTGCCCCGGTCCACCCTCGAGGACCTGCGGGGCGGTGACGCCGCGTACAACGCCGGCGTGACCCATCGCCTGCTGGCCGGTGCGGCGGGTCCGATCCGGGACGCGGTGCTGGTCAACGCCGCCGCGGCGCTGGCCACCCAGGGTCCGCTCGACGGCGACCTGACCGAGGCGCTGCGCGCGGGCATGCACCGCGCGGCCGAGTCGATCGACTCCGGCGCGGCCGCCGCGACCCTGGACCGCTGGATCAAGACCGCCGCCGCCCTCGCATCAACCCCCGTCTGACCGCGACCCGCAAGCCGGCCAGCACCGCCGCCCACCGACCCACCCACGCGCCGCCCACCGACGCGCCCCGCACCAACGCGCCGCCCACCAACGCGCCCCGCAGCCCACCGCCGGGCCGCCCGCCGACCCACCGCCGGGCCCGGCCGCCCACCGCCGGGCCGCCCCCGACCCACCGACGCGCCCCGCCGCCCACCGCCGGGCCGCCCCCGACCTGCCCGACGCCGCGCCACCGCGCCGACCGATCGCCTGCCGCTCTCCGACTCACCGTCCGCCGCTCTCCAGCCCTTGATCGACTCGGGATCCTTGAATCCGTGGTGTCCGACTGCCGCCCGGTCCTTGATCCACTCGACTTTCTTGAATCGGCGGTGTCCCACCGCCCCGATTACCGCGATTTCAATGAACGCGAGTGGATCATGCTGCCCGGCCCTGCGGGTTCGGCCCTACGGCTCGGCCCTACGGCCGAACCCTGCGCTTGGACCTGTGCCCGGCTCTGCGGCGGGACCCTGCGGCGACGCCTCGCGACGGGAACCCTGCGACGGGAGGAACCGTCCGACGGGTGTCTGCAGCGGCGCGCTGCGACGGGACCCTGCGACGAGGCCCTGCAGCAGCGCCTCCGACGGGGCTCTGCCGCAGCGCCCTGCGACGGGGCCTCGCGACATGAGACTCCCGCGCCCAGCCTCCTGCACGCGGCCGAGTGACGACACCCCGCGCCCGTCCTGCGGCTGGGCCGAGCCACGCGGACGGCGGTGAGCCCGTGTCGGGCCTCCCCGCCAGCGCTGGCCGGAGATTTGTCGGACCCGCGTGGAAAACTACAGGCGAGTGGTTCTCCGCTTCCGTTGTGCGTCGTTGTCGCATCCGGGGGCGGTTCACCTGGAGTGAGAAGGAGACACCCGTGTCGCACCGCGAGCTCTACTGCGATGTCTGCGAGGACGTGGCGCCGTTCGAGGCGCCGCCCTGCGTCGACGGCCACGACACCGACTGTCCCGAGCTGATCTGCACCGGCTGCGGCGCCGCCGTGGTGATCGCCACGGTCGCCTTTCCGGTCACCCGGCTGGCCGAGCGCCGACGCCACCAGCCCGCCCATCGCCGCGCCGCCTGAACGCACCGCCCCGACCAGCACCGCCCCGACCAGCACCACCCCGCACCGCCCGGGTCGGGCTACGACGAAGGCCCGCTCCCAGGGGGATGCGGGCCTTCGTGACGTACGGGTCGGCCGTGACGGCGACCGGGTGGATCAGTGCTCGGCGGTGCGCCGGGTGCCGCTGTAGTACTCGAACAGCAGCCCGCAGGCGGAGAAGACGACCGCCAACAGACCGGCGCCGATCAGCCAGTACTGCCAGAACACCATGCCGAGCGCGGCGATCGCGGCGGCCAGTGCCAGACCGAACGGCCAGTAGCTGCCCGGGCTGAAGAAGCCGACCTCACCGGCGCCGTCGGCGATCTCGGCGTCGGGACGGTCCTCCGGGCGCAGGTCGATGCGGCGGGAGACGAACCAGAAGAAGCCACCGCACATCGAGCAGAGCAGGAACGACAGCAGCAGGGCGACGGTGCCAACCCACTCGACGCCGCCCGACTCTCCGTGCGTCCACGCGCCGTAGAGGATGGTGGCACCGGCGAGGAACCCGGCAATGATCAGGAAGATACGCCACTCGGTCTTCATGCGGCTGCCTCAGCTTCCCGTGCGGGCCGGAGCTTTGTCCGGGTTGAAGTTGTCCTGCGTCCGCCGGGTCTCGAACGGCTGCGTGGTCGTCGCGTACGGCTGCTCGCCGATCTGGGTCAGCGCGTCCTGGGTCGACTTGCCGCTCTGCTTGGCGGCCAGGAACTGGTCGTACTTCTCCGGCGAGACCACCCGCAGCTCGAAGTTCATGAACGCGTGGTAGCTGCCGCACAGTTCGGCGCAGCGCCCGACGTAGGCGCCCTCGGCGTCCAGACTGGAGACCTCGAACACGTTGCGGATCTTGCCCGGCATGACGTCCCGCTTGAAGAGCAGCTCCGGCACCCAGAACGAGTGGATGACGTCGCGGCTGGTCTCCTCGAAGCGGATGGACCGGCCGGTCGGCAGCACCAGCACCGGAATGACCTCGCTGGTGCCGAGCGTCGACGCGGTGGTGCGGGCCTCGGTGCCCTGGCCGTCGCGGTAGTTGAACTGCCAGTTCCACTTGAAGGCGACGACCTCGACCGTGACGTCCGGGTTCTTCGACAGCTTGTCGACGTCGGTCTGCACGATCGCCGTGTAGTAGAAGAGCACGGAGACGATCAGGATCGGCGCGATGGTGTAGAGGAACTCCATCGGCAGGTTGTAGCGGGTCTGCACCGGCAGCGCGTTGCCACGCTTGCGGTAGCGCACGACGCACCAGAAGATCAGGCCCCACACGAAGACGCCGACCGCGAGGGCGGCGATGCAGGAGGCGATCCACAGGTCGTACATCCGCTTGGACTCCGGCGAGATGCCGCCCTGCGGCCAGCCGAAGCCGTGGAAGGTCTGACCCACGTCACAGCCCGTGAGCAGGATCAGCAGCGCCACGCCACTGAGACCGAGCCCGGCCAACCGACCAGCACCACGCCCCCGGCGTCCACCGACCCCTGGCGAAGCGCTGTGCCGTACGGCCGACGGCCGTACCTCCGAACTCCTTGCGACCACCTGGTCCTGCCTCCCTAGCGCGCCGCGGTGCGTCTTTCGTCAGCACCGGCGGCAAAGGCGTCACCGACGGTCGCAGATTACTCGACCATGACGGACTCGACCGTGGTGGGGTCACTGTCCGCCCCCATCGGGGGGATCCTGGGCATACCGCCGCGATAGCGTTGCAACCTGTGAGCGCGAGGAGTGAGCCGGGGTTGCGAGCCCCGCAGTCGCGAACGAGCGACGGCACCGTGAGCGCGAGGAGTGAGCCGGGGTTGCGAGCCCCGCAGTCGCGAACGAAGGCGGATCTGTGAGCGCATCCCCGGTCTACCTGGACGCGGCGACCGCCGCGCCGATGCATCCGGTCGCGCGGCAGGCGTTGTTGGCCGCGCTCGACGACGGCTGGGCCGACCCGGGCAAGCTCTACGCCCAGGCCCGTCGGGCGCGGCAACTGCTCGACGCCGCCCGCGAGGCCACCGCGGTGACCCTCGGCGCCCGTGCCGACGAGGTGTCGTTCACCCCCAGCGGTACGACCGCAGCCCACGGGGCTGTGCTCGGAGGCCTGGCGGGGCGGCACCGGGTCGGGTCGGCGTTTGTGCACTCGGCGATCGAGCACTCGGCGGTGTTGCACGCGGCGGAGTGGCACGTCGCGAGGGGCGGGACCGCCACCGGGGTGCCGGTCGACAGGTTGGGCCGACTGGACCTGACCGCGTGGTCGGCGGCGGTCCGGGCCCCCGGTGTCGCGTTGGCCGCGCTGATCACCGCCAGTCACGAGGTGGGGACGGTGCAACCGGTCGCCGAGGCGGCCGCCGACTGTGCCGACGTGGGGGTGCCGCTCTACGTGGACGCCGCGCAGTCGGTTGGCCGGGTGCCCCTGCCGGCCGGTTGGTCGGTGCTCACCGCGAGTGCCCACAAGTGGGGCGGCCCGCCCGGGGTGGGGGTGCTGGTGGTGCGTAAGGGCACCCGTTGGGAGTCGCCCTGGCCGGCCGACGAGCGGGAGGGTGGTCGTACCCCCGGGGTGGTGAACCTGCCCGCGGTGGTGGCGGCGGCGGCGAGCCTGCGCGCGGCGGCGGCCGACGCGGCGGCGGAGGCGACCCGGCTGGCCGCGTTCGTGGATCGGATCCGGGCGCGGGTCGCGGTGGACGTGCCCGACGTGGAGGTGGTGGGTGACCCGGTGCTCCGGCTCCCCCACCTGGTCACCTTCTCGTGCCTGTACGTCGACGGGGAGGCGCTGTTGCATGCTCTGGATCGGCGGGGCTTCGCCGTGTCGTCCGGTTCGTCCTGTACGTCGTCGACGCTGCGCCCGTCGCACGTGCTGGAGGCGATGGGGGTGCTCTCGCACGGCAACGTGCGGGTCAGCCTGCATCGGGAGACGACCGAGGCGGACGTGGAGCGGTTCCTCGGCGAGTTGCCGGGGATCGTCGCCGGGTTGCGGGCCGAGGCTGGGGTGGTGGGGCTGTGACGATGCCACACGAGGTGATCGACTGTCGGGGTCAGCGGTGCCCGCTGCCCGTGATCGCGGCGGCCCGGCGGCTGCCGCAGGTGCCGGTCGGCACGGTGGTCCGGGTGTTGGCCGACGACCCGGCGGCGGCGGTCGACATCCCCGCTTGGTGCCGGATGCGCGGCCAGGAGTTCGTGGGCGCGGTAAACGGCCCAGACGGCCCCGCCTACGACGTCCGCCGCCTGCACTAACCCCCAAGCCCCACGCCGATCTTGCACTTTCTGCCCCGGCTAAAGGACACAAAAGCCGCGATACGGCGACACAAGGTGCAAGATCGGCGAAGCTGGGGTGAGGGCTAGGCCGGGAGGAGGTGGGGGCGGATCTCGTCTGCTGCCTCGTCGCCGTAGGACTCGGCCAGGCGCTTGACGAACAGGTCGGCGCGGATGTCGTACTCCTGGGTGCCGACGGTCTCCAGCACCAGCGTGGCCAGCAGCGAGCCGACCTGGGCGGCGCGCTCCAGGCCGACACCCCAGGAGAGCGCGGTGAAGAACCCGGCCCGGAAGCCGTCGCCCACGCCGGTCGGGTCGACCGCCCGGGTCTCGCGGGCGATCGGGACGTGGATGGGGTCGATGTCCCGCCCGACGATCTCCACACCGTGCTTGCCCAGCGTGGTGACCCGCACCTTGACCAGGTCCAGCAGTTGGGCGTCGGTCAGTTGCGCCTTGCTCTGCAACAGCGACTTCTCGTAGTCGTTGGTCATCAGGTAGTCGGCGCCCTCGATCAGCGCCACCACGTCCTCGCCGGGCATCCGGGCGAGCTGCTGGGAGGGGTCGGCGGCGAACGCGTACCCACGGGTGCGGCACTCGGCCGAGTGCCGCAGCATCGCCTCGGGGTCGTTGGCGCTGACCAGCACCAGGTCCAGGCCGCCGATCCGGTCGGCGACCGGGGCGAGCTCGATGTTGCGGGCCTCGCTCATCGCGCCGGCGTAGAACGACGCGATCTGGCACATGTCGGTGTCGGTGGTGCAGACGAACCGAGAGGTGTGCGCCACCTCGCTGACGTGCACGGAGTCGCAGTCGACGCCGTGACGCTCCAGCCAGGAGCGGTAGTCGGCGAAGTCCGCCCCCACCGCGCCGAGCAGCACCGGGCGCAGGCCCAACTGCCCCATGCCGAAGGCGATGTTCGCCGCCACGCCGCCGCGACGGAGCACCAGATCGTCTACCAGGAAGGAGAGGGACACCTTGTGCAGCTGATCGGCGATGAGCTGGTCGGCGAAGCGACCGGGGAAGCTCATCAGGTGATCGGTGGCGATCGAGCCGGTCACGGCGATCTTCATATCAACCCTCGGGGTAGGGAGCAGGGCGCGGTCAGCCTACCGGCCCGGCAACCTGCCGGTGGGACCTCGGTGACCGGCCCGTCACCGCCACTTCGGGACCGCTCCCAGCCCCACCAGCGCAGACGGGGCCGTCCCGAAGGACGGCCCCGTCTGCGCTGGAGTGGTGTGACTCAGTTGAACGAGTCACCGCAGGCGCACGAGTTGCCCGCGTTGGGGTTGTCGATGGTGAAGCCCTGGGCGTCGATCCGGTCGGCGAAGTCGATCGTCGCGCCGGACAGGTACGGGGCGCTCATCCGGTCGACGACGACCCCGACACCGCCGAAGTCGGTGACGACGTCACCGTCGAGCGAACGCTCGTCGAAGAAGAGCTGGTACCGCAGGCCGGAGCAGCCACCCGGCTGCACCGCGACGCGGAGCCGCAGGTCGTCGCGGCCCTCCTGCTCGATCAGGGCCTTGACCTTCTGCGCCGCGACGTCGGTGAGGACGACGGAAGTAGGGGCCTGGGCCTCGGTCGACTCGGTCTGCGCTGGCGTGGTCACGTGGAAGTCTCCCTGCGCGGTGTGGGTCCGGACGCACTGGCCAACGCCGTGCGCCGTCCAGTGATTCCCGGTTGTGGTCCTCCGCTGATGGTACGCCGCCCCGGCCAGGCTCACCCGCGTGGCGTGATCGCCGCCGCAGGTCGCCCCGCTGGCGGGCGCTCGGCAGCCTCAGCGGCCCCGCTGGCGGGCGCTCGGAAGCCTCAGCGGCTCCACTGCCGGGCCAGCCGGGCGCCCAGGTCGTGCAACCCCTCCGCGGGCCGGCTCAGGGCGGCGTCGAGCCCGCCGCCCTGGTCGCCACCGAAGTGCTCGACCAGGCTGTACGCATCGGTGACCCCGGCCGAGGCGGCCTCGCGTCGGCCGGTGCTCACCTGCCCGGCCACCACCACGCAGGGCACCCCCCGGTCGCGGGCGGCGCCGGCCACTCCGGCGACCACCTTGCCGCGCAGCGACTGGTGGTCGAACGATCCCTCACCGGTGATCACCAGGTCGACGCTGTCCAGTGCGGCGTCCAGTCCGGTGGCCCGGGTGACCAGGTCGATGCCCGACTCGCAGCCTCCACCCAGGGCGAGGACGGCCGCGCCGAGGCCACCCGCGGCGCCGCCGCCGGGCAGCGCACCGAGCCCGGCCGGGCAGCCGGGCAGATCCCGCCCCACCACGGCCGCGAAGCGCTCCAGAGCCGCGTCGAGCAGCAGCACGTCCGCCCGGTCGGCGCCCTTCTGCGGACCGAACACGTTGCTCGCGCCGTGCAGGCCGAGCAGCGGGTTGTCCACGTCGGTGGCGGCGACGAGCCGGACGCCGCGCAGCCGGGGCGCGCCGTCGAGGGCGTCGACCAGGGCCAGCGCCGCCCCGCCGTACGGCAGCGCGGCGCCCGTGGCGTCCAGGGGGGTCACGCCCAGCGCGGCGAGCATTCCGGCTCCCGCGTCGTTGGTGCCGGAGCCGCCCAGCCCGATCACCACCGTCCGTGCGCCGCTCTCCACCGCGGCGGCCACGAGCAGGCCCAGCCCGTACGACGTGGTGGTCTTCGGGTCGCGTTCGGCGGTGCTGAGCAGGTGCAGCCCGCAGGCCTGCGCGCTCTCCAGGTAGGCGGTCGCGCCGTCCGCGGTGAGCAGGATCTCACCGGCCGCCGGCCGGCCCAGCGGATCAACTGTCGACACCGGTACCCGCCGGCCGCCGAGGGCTTCGGCGAGCACCTGCACGAAGCCCGGCCCGCCGTCGGAGAGCGGCCGGATCAGCAGCTCGTCGCGGTCGGTGACGGTGCGCCAACCGGCAGCCACCGCGGCGGCCACCTCCGGCGCGGACAGGGTGCCGGCGAACTTGTCCGGGCAGAGCAGCACGCGCATGCCGAGCAGTGTGGCAGCCCACACCGCGCGAAGCTGCGTCGCGCTCCTGCTGTGGGACCATGGCTACGTGACTTCGACCTGGGTGGAACCCTCCAACACCGCGACGGCTCTGCTGCTGCTCGGTCGGGGCAGCGACCCCGACACCGAGCGCGGCGTCGAGTGTCCGGGCGACCTGCCGGCGCCCAGCGACCCGGATCTGGTGGCCCGCGCCACGGCCGCGAAGGCGAAGCTGGGCAGCAAGGTCTTCGTGCTGGGGCACCACTACCAGCGCGACGAGGTGATCCAGTTCGCCGATGTGACAGGCGACTCGTTCAAGCTGGCCCGGGAGGCCGCGGCCCGTCCGGACGCGGAGTACATCGTCTTCTGCGGCGTGCACTTCATGGCCGAGAGCGCCGACATCCTCACCACCGACGCCCAGCGGGTGATCCTGCCGGACCTCGCCGCGGGCTGCTCGATGGCGGACATGGCGGTCCTGGGCCAGGTCGAGGCCGCGTGGGACACGCTTACCGAGCTGGGCATCGCCGGTGAGACCGTCCCGGTGACGTACATGAACTCCTCGGCCGACATCAAGGGCTTCGTCGGCCGCAACGGCGGCGTGGTCTGCACCTCGTCCAACGCCAAGCGCGCCCTGGACTGGGCGTTCGAGCAGGGTTCGAAGGTGCTCTTCCTGCCCGACCAGCACCTGGGCCGCAACACGGCGGTGCTGGAGATGGGCCTGTCGCTTGACGACTGCGTGCTCTACGACCCGCACAAGCCCGGTGGCGGGCTCACCCCGGAGCAGCTGCGCGACGCCAAGATGATCCTCTGGCGGGGGCACTGCTCGGTGCACGGCCGGTTCACGCTCGAGAGTGTCAACGACGTACGGGCGCGGGTGCCCGGCGTCAACGTGCTGGTCCACCCGGAGTGCCGGCACGAGGTGGTCACCGCGGCCGACTACGTGGGCTCCACCGAGTACATCATCAAGGCCGTCGAGGCGGCTCCGGCCGGTTCGGCGTGGGCGCTCGGCACCGAGCTGAACCTGGTCCGCCGTCTCGCGCTGGCGCACCCGGACAAGCAGGTCATGTTCCTGGACAAGGCCGTCTGCTACTGCTCGACGATGAACCGGATCGATCTGCCACACCTGGTCTGGGCGCTTGAGGAGCTGGTCGCGGGCCGGGTCGTCAACCAGATCACGGTGGACGCGGACACCGCCCACCACGCCCGCGTCGCACTGGACCAGATGCTCGCCCTGCCCGGCGCGGACACCCCGCCGCCGGCGGCGTCCTGATCACGATCCGTAGTGCTCTTGGTACGCAAAAGCGCCGGATCACCGATTAATGCCACACACGCCGATGTGACCGAGTCCTTTTTCGTCACCGAGGGCTATGCTGCCGGAGCGACGACATACGCGGGCCGTTTCGACTTGGCCGCATCCGGGGTAGCGACAGCGTTCAGGCGCCCCACCAACAACACGGCAGCACCGACGCGCTGGAGGTTGCGTTGACCGACGACGTCCTGGTTGTGCACGGAGGCACTCCGCTCGAAGGGCGGATCCGCGTGCGCGGCGCGAAGAACCTGGTATCGAAGGCGATGGTCGCCGCGCTGCTCGGCGACAGCCCGAGCCGGCTGTTCGACGTGCCGAAGATCCGCGACGTCGAGGTGGTCCGGGGTCTGCTCGGCCTGCACGGCGTCAAGGTCACCGACGGCGCCGAGGACGGCGAGCTCGTCTTCGACCCGGCGAACGTGGAGAGCGCCAGCACCGACCAGATCAACGTGCACGCCGGTTCCAGCCGGATCCCGATCCTGTTCTGCGGCCCGCTGCTGCACCGGCTCGGGCACGCGTTCATCCCGGACCTGGGCGGCTGCCACATCGGCCCGCGCCCGATCGACTTCCACCTCCAGGCGCTGCGCGAGTTCGGCGCCACGGTCGAGAAGCGGCCGGAGGGCCTGCACCTGTCCGCACCGAACGGCCTGCACGGCACCAAGTTCGCCCTGCCGTACCCGAGCGTCGGCGCCACCGAGCAGGTGCTGCTGACCGCGGTCATGGCCGAGGGCGTCACCGAGCTGCGCAACGCCGCGGTGGAGCCGGAGATCATCGACCTGATCTGCATCCTGCAGAAGATGGGCGCGATCATCAAGGTCCACACCGACCGGGTGATCGAGATCCAGGGCGTGCCGAAGCTGCACGGTTACACCCACCGGCCGATCCCGGACCGGATCGAGGCCGCCAGCTGGGCGGCTGCCGCCCTGGCCACCCGCGGTCACGTCGAGGTGCTCGGCGCGCAGCAGGCCGACATGATGACCTTCCTGAACATCTTCCGCTCGGTCGGTGGCGAGTACGAGGTCACCGACGCGCGTGCGCCGAAGCTGGGCGACCCGGGGCAGGAGGGCGGCATCCGCTTCTGGCACCCCGGCGGCGAGCTGAACGCGGTGGCGCTGGAGACCGACGTGCACCCCGGGTTCATGACCGACTGGCAGCAGCCGCTGGTCGTGGCGTTGACCCAGGCCCGCGGCCTGTCGATCGTCCACGAGACGGTCTACGAGCAGCGGCTGGGCTACACCGAGGCACTGAACTCGATGGGCGCCAACATCCAGGTCTACCGGGACTGCCTCGGCGGCACCCCGTGCCGCTTCGGCCGGCGCAACTTCAAGCACTCCGCGGTGATCGCCGGGCCGAGCAAGCTGCACGCCGCCGACCTGGTCATCCCGGACCTGCGGGCCGGGTTCAGCCACCTGATCGCGGCGCTCGCGGCCGAGGGCACCTCCCGGGTGTACGGCGTCGACCTGATCAACCGCGGCTACGAGGACTTCGAGGCGAAGCTCGCCGACCTGGGCGCGCACGCCGAGCGTCCGTAACCTCGCACACCTCCCGTTCGTCACCCGGCCGCGCTTGCGACCTCGATCCGCGCCCGGTGCACCGCGATGTGCACCGGGCGCGGATCGTTGGCTACCCTTGCCGCGTGCCGTCGCTCTTTCGCCGCAAGTCCACTGACCTCGTCGACGAGGCCGTCTCATCGGTGACCACCGAGGAGACCGCCGAGCGTTCCCGGGGTTACACCCCGGCCAAGGGTCGGGAGACGCCGAAGCGGCCAACCGTCGGCCGTCGCCCGGCCGGCCCCACTCGCCCCCTCACCAAGGAGGAGGAGCGGGAGCGTCGCCGCCAACTGCGCGCCGAGGCCGCGTCGGAGTTCCGCCGTGAGGGCGGCCCCCGCGACCGCGGCCCGGAGCGGCTGCTGGCCCGCAACGTGGTCGACTCCCGGCGTACCGTCGGCACCTGGTTCTTCGGCGGTGCGCTGATCGTGCTGATCGGGTCGAACGCGGCGATGCCGGACCCGGTCCGGTTGATCTCCAACGTGCTCTGGGGCGCGCTGGCCCTGGGCGTGGTCATCGACTCGGTGTTGATCTGCCGCAAGATCAGCAAGCTGGTCCGGGAGCGCTTCCCGAAGACCGACCAGCGGATGGGCTCGCTCTTCCTCTACGCGGTCATGCGGTCGATCACCTTCCGGCGGATGCGCGCCCCGGCCCCGCAGGTCAACCTCGGCGACAAGGTCTGACCCCGGCTCCCCGTCCACGCACCACCACGACTTCAGCGAAACTGCTGTCTCCGACGTCTCGGAGGCAGCAGTTTCCCGTTAGTTGCGCGGATCTTGCTCGGCCAGGGGGACGCTGGCAAGCACCTGCTGCTGTTCGTCGCAACGAACGCTGATCCAATGGAGCGAACGCATGCCTCCGGAACCCGCCGCCCCGCTGGCCACCATCGCCGCCGCCCTGCGCCGGGAGCGGGAACGGGTGGGCATCTCGCTGACCGAGCTTGCCCGCCGGGCCGGGGTGGCCAAGTCCACCCTCTCCCAACTGGAGTCCGGCACCGGCAACCCGAGCGTGGAGACGCTCTGGGCGTTGGGTGTGGCACTCGGCGTGCCATTCAGCCGGCTGGTGGAGCCCCTCGACGCCGCCGTACGGGTGATCCGGGCCGGGGACGGGTCTCGGGTCCGCTCCGAGCAGGCCGACTTCACCGGCACACTGCTCAGCGCCGGGACGGCACACCTGCGCCGGGACGTCTACCTGATCGAGCTGGAACCGGGCGCGGCCCGCGCCGCGGACGGGCACACCCCGCGCAGTGTCGAGCACGTGGTGGTCGCCGCCGGCCGGCTGCGGGTCGGCCCTGAGACGGCCCCGATCGAACTCGACCCCGGCGACTACGCGGCGTTCCCCGGCGATGCCCCACACCGCTACGAGGCGCTCGCACCCGGCACGTTCGCCGTCCTCATCCTGGAGCATCCCTGACCGGACGACGATCCGCCCGAGCCAGGCGGCAGTCGAATGCGGTAGGGTCGAAGACCAGATTGGGTTATAGGACCAAATGTCCGAAACCATTGGGATAACGTTTGCGCCCGTGGGCGGCACCACAGTGGCGGTGAGCAAGTCCACGCCGTTACCCTCCATCCGCAGCCACGGCCCGTCGGCGCGGGCGACCTGACCGGCACGCGAGGCCCCCGCACGACAATTTGCAACGAGGTGACAACGCCGTGAGCGAGCGGACGCGAGCCGGCCACCGGGGCGTGGCAGGCGGCGACCGGACGCCCGGCGAGCACCCGGTTGCGGTTGCGGTTGGCTCGCCTCCGGCGGGAACCGGCCGGGCGGCCGGGCACGGCGACAGGCTCGGCCGATGAGCGGCCGCTACCCCGACCGGTGGTCAGACCCGAACGAGCCGTCCTGGGTGGTCGAGCCGACCACCGAGTGGCACCCCCAGTTCCCCGGCCAGCGCTATCCCGGCGACATCGGCGCGGTGCACCAGCCGCCACCGCGCGGCCGCGCGACGGTGAGCGGCCGAGCCGAGGTGCCGTCGCTCGCGCCCACCCGCCCGGACGGCACCTACCTCGGCCGGTCCTGGGCCGACGAACCACCGGAGGAGTCGGCGGTCCACGGCCGGTCCTGGGTGGACGACGAGCCGGGCGAGACACCGAGCTACGGCCGACCCCGGAGCGACGCCCGCTCGGCCGACACGTCCGCCTACGGCCGGAACGACGGCACCGCCCCCCGCACCTACGACCATGAACCGTACCGCCGGCCACTCCCCGAACCGCCCCGACGCGACGATCGTCGCCACCCCGAGTCGGACCGGCGTACCGCCTGGTCCGACCGACGGCCCAGCGACGAGCGAGGCCCGGCGCGGGAGGCCGCCTGGCACCCGGACCAGCCCTCCTCCGAGCGGTACGACAGCCGCCGCCAGCGGCCCGAGCCCGCCGAGCGGGACCGGGGCCACCCGGGCACGCCACCGGTCTCCCCCGCCCCCCGGTCCGACTCCGGTTGGGTGCCGGAGCCGGACGATTCGCCGCGTCGGCGCGGCACGCACGAGCGACCGGCCGCCGGTTACGAACGCCACCCCGGCGACGGGTACGGCGGACGACCCACCCGGGACCGCGACGGCCGGCCGGCCGAGGACCGGGTCGCCGACGGGGCCGACGAGTGGGCAGCCGTGGACGGCCGCCCGCGATACCGCGCCGACGGGCACCCGGACCGCGCCGCCGACGACGCCCGCCGCCCGGATCGGCGCTACCACGCCGACGAGGGAGCCGGCGCACCACCGCCACCCAACGGCGGTCGACGGCACCGCCCCGAGCCGGAGCTGCCCGATCATCCCCGCCGCGACGACGATCGGCGTCGAGCCGACAGCGACCCGCACCGGCAGCAGCCCCGCGAGACCGCGGCCCGCGCCGAGGCGTACCCGGACCGGCGCCCGCGTGAGGAAGCCCGCCCGGACGGCCACCGCGAGCACGCGTACCGCGACGAACGGGCGCACGACAACGCGTACCGCGAGGAACGGCCGCGCGAGCACGCGTACCGCGACGAACGGGCGCACGACAACGCCTACCGCGACGAACGGCCGCGCGAGCACGCGTACCGCGACGAACGGGCGCACGACGACGCCTACCGCGAGCCTCGGCCGCAGTCGAGTCAACGGCCGGACGGCAGCCTGCCCTGGCCGCCGCCGGGTCCGTTGCGCCCGGACCGCACCCGGGAGCCGGGCCACCGCAGCGACCCGCACCGCACCCCCGAGTCGGGTACCCCGGCGCGACCGGACGCCCGGCCCGAGCGACCGGCGGTCACCCCGTCGCGCTACGACGAGCGCCCGGTACGCCCAGCGGCGACGGCTCCGTCGCCGTCCAGCCGGGTCGTGCCGGTTCCGCCGGAGCGAACGATGCCGCCATCGCCCGTCTCCCCCGCCGCACCCGGCCGGGACCGACCGGTGTCGGCTGCCCCGGTCTCCCCAGCCTCCGAGGTGCCCGTCTCGGGTCCACCCGCCGCAAGCCTTCGGCTGGAGTACCTGCCCGCGCCGGTGGACCCGCCCACCTCCGACGAGCGCTCGGACGTCCCACTGCCGCCTGCGCGCCGGACACCGGCCGAACCGGCACCGACTGCCGGGGTGCGCCCCACCCCACCGCCGCGTTACCCCGGCCCGAACACCGCGGACCAGCGGCGCGACGGCGAGCCGACCGCAGACCGCCGCCAGTTCGGTGACGGGTCGGGCACCGGCTCTCCCACCGACCACCGCAGGCCGCCGCACGCCACGGACCGGCCGCACCCCACGGACCGGCCGCACCCCACGGACCGGCCGCACCCCACCGACCGCTCGCACCCCACCGACCGGCCGCACCCCACCGACCGGCCGCACCCCACGGATCGGATGTCTCCGCCGGCGGTCGCGCGGCCGGCTGTCGCGCCACCGCCCACCTGGCAGGTCCCGGCCCCGGCGACGACCCCGCCCGCCCCGACACCGACGGCGCCGGAACCCCCGGCCGCCGAGGTGGCACTCCCGCTCGCCCCTGGCACACCGCGCCGCTACGTACCGCCGCCGCCCTCGGAAGAGCCGGTCGCCCCCGTTTCGGACCCGGACGAGGTTGTGGGTACCCGCGGGCCGGACGCGTGGTTCAGCCCCGCTCAGCCCGCCGACCCCGATCCGAGCGAGCCCGCGCCGAACCGGCAACCGTCCGAGTCAGCCGACAACGAACCGCGCCCGTCCGAGTCGACCGATGATGACCGGCAGCGGTCCAGGCCGACCGACCTTGACGCGGAGCGGTCCGAGCCGACCGACAATGCCGCGGAGCGGTCCGAGCCGACCGACAATGACCCGCAGCGGTCCGAGTCGACCGAGAGTGACCCGCAGCGGTCCGAGTCGACCGAGAGTGAGTCGACGGCCGGCGACCCCGAGCTGTCCACCGCACCGGGCACGGGGGATCGGGGTCTGTCGACATCGACCACTGACGTGCGTCGCGATCTGATCGACGAGCAGGCAGGCAGGTCGACAGCGGCTGACTCTCCTGGGTCGGTGTCCGCGCCGCCCGCTCGCCCGACCACCGGCACCTGGGCTGGCGACCCGCTCGACGACGCGCAGGCAACTGTCGGGCCCGAATCGGTGCAGAACGATGACCGGCCCGACTCCGGTGCCCCCTCCACCGCGACGCCGGCTCACCAGCCCGAAGCCGTAGTCGAGGTCGACGACCAACCGGCCGCCGCTCGCCTGGTCGGGGACACCGATGCCGTTACGCCCGACCGGACGGACGACGCCCCGCCGTCCGATGCCGAGGGCGACCCGAGCACCACCGGGTTGACGGACGGTTCGCGAGCCGACGACTGGTCGGACGACGTCGCACTGCCGGCCCCGCCCGCAATGTCTGATGACAACGATGCACCGATACCGGGACCGCCAGGCTCGGGAGCACGGATCCCGGGAGCCCCGGGCCGGGACGACCACACACCGCCGACCCTGACGCCGCCCGTCGCACCCATCTCCGCACCGCCAGCGCCCGCGCCTACGGCCGCCACGCGATCTGTCTCCGCACCGCCCGCCTCCGCGGAGCAGACCTTCGGGGCACCCGTCTCCGCGACACCGGTGTCTGCGCCGCCCGCGTATGCGCCGCCCGCGTACGCGCCGCCATCTTCGGTGCCACCGCCCGTCCCCGCACCACCGATCGCCCCCATGCCCGTGTCCGCACCACCCGCGTCGACAGAGTCGGCGTCCGTTACCCCTGAGTCCCCCTCACCCGCGTCGACACAGGCGGCCTACGCACCACCCGTCTCCGGACCGCCCGCCGCCCCGGCAGCGCCCGACTCCGCACCACCCGCGTCGACACACGCGGCCTACGCACCGCCCGTCTCCGGACCGCCTGCCTCATCGGTTCCCGGCCCGAGGACCGGCTCGCGCGGGGAGAACGCGCCCGTCTCGGCACCACCCGGCGACGCTGCGCCCGCGGCGATCGGCCCGTCACTGGCCGACCCAGGCGACCCGGAGCAGGTTCTCGCGGCGTACCGCTGGCGGTTGGACCCGGTCACCTTGCGTGAGGAGCTGACGGAGCCGGACGACCTGCGGGCCATCCGGCGGCGGCTGACCGAGAAGCTGGGCTCGGCGATCGACAACCGCGCCCGGGCCCGACTGCTCAGCCTGCGCGCGGTGACCTCGCGGATCCTCGGCGACCTGGACGACGCGCTGGCCGATGGTCGGCTCGCCCTCACCTACGCCGAGGCCACCGGCGAGCTGCGCCGGACCGCGTTGGCCCAGGCGCGACTGGCCCACGTCCTGCGCTGGCGCGGCAACTTCGCCGAGGCCGACCAGCTCTTCGCCCAGGCCAATTCGGTCGAGCTACCCGACCGGTTGCGGGCCGCACTCCACGAGCACGCCGGACGGTCGTGTTACGACCAGGGACGGCTCATGGAAGCCTGCCAGCACTTCGAGCAGGCGCTCGACCTGCGCGGCGCCGGCGACGCCGAACTGCTGGACCGAATCCGGGTGGCCCTCGACGCGGTCGCCGTCCGGGCCACGGCGGACGGCTTCGGGCCGTACCGCCGGGGTCGGGACGAGGTGCTCGACCGTGACCGGCCCCCGGTGCCGGACCGGGACGGGCCGCTGTGGGGTTACACCGGCCCGGACGGCGACGTGGTCATCCCGGCCCGGTACGCCGAGGCGCAACCATTCCACGACGGGCTGGCCTGGGTGCGCCGGCCGGACACCGACCGGTGGTCGCTGATCAACCTGCTCGGTACGACGGTGATCCCGCCCTCCTACCGGGCCGCGCACCCGTTCAGCGACGGTCTGGCCTGGGTGGTCGGCGAGGGCGGTTGGACGGCCATCGACGCGACCGGCGCGGTGCAGGTGGCGCCCAACTTCGCCGAGGTACGACCGTTCCGCCGCGGGCTGGCCGCGGTGCGGCGCGAGGGGTGGGGGGCGGTCGACCGGACGGGCCGGATCGTCGTGCCCACGCGTTACCACGGGTTCGTCACCGAGCTGGCCGACGGTCGGCAGGTCGACGGTTTCACCGACGAGGGGCTCGCCGTGGTCGACGTGGCCGGCCGGCGCGGTGTGGTGGACCGCACCGGCACGGTGCTGGTCCCGCCGGCGCACCCGATGCTGGTCATCCACCCGGTGGCGTTCCTGGTCGAGAGCGGCAACGGGCGGTGGGGCGCACTGGACCGGCGGGGTGTGCCGCTCATCGACCCGGTGCACCGCGATCGCGCCGAGGTGTTGGAGGAGATCGACCGGCTACTCACCGACGCCAACCCGGTGCTCTGAGTCGCCGATCGCCACCGGTGATCCACTAGAGCTAGGGTCGGTACATGGAATTCCGACACCTGGGCCGTTCCGGCCTGATGGTCAGCGAGATCTCGTACGGCAACTGGATCACCCACGGGTCGCAGGTCGAGGAGGACGCCGCGTTCGCCTGCGTCCGGGCCGCACTCGACGCGGGGATCACGACCTTCGACACCGCCGACGTGTACGCCGGCACCCGAGCCGAGGACGTGCTCGGCCGGGCGCTGGAGAACGAACGCCGGGAGGGCCTGGAGATCTTCACCAAGGTCTACTGGCCGACCGGACCGGGCCGCAACGACCGTGGCCTGTCCCGCAAGCACATCATGGAGTCGATCAACGGCTCGCTGCGCCGGCTGCGTACCGACTACGTGGACCTCTACCAGGCCCACCGGTACGACTACAGCACGCCGCTGGAGGAGACGATGGAGGCGTTCGCCGACGTCGTGCACGCCGGCAAGGCGCACTACATCGGGGTCTCCGAGTGGACCGCCGAGCAACTGCGCGCCGCGCACCCGCTCGCCCGGGAGCTGCACGTCCCGCTGGTCTCCAACCAACCACAGTATTCGATGCTCTGGCGGGTAATCGAGACCGAGGTCGTACCAGCCAGCGAGGAACTGGGCATCGGACAGATCGTCTGGTCGCCGATGGCGCAGGGCGTGCTCTCCGGCAAGTACCTGCCGGGGCAGCCGCCGCCGGCCGGTTCCCGCGCCACCGACGAGAAGTCCGGCGCGGGCTTCATCTCCCGGTTCATGAACGACGACGTGCTGACCCGGGTGCAGCAGCTCAAGCCCCTCGCCGAGCAGGCCGGGCTGAGCATGGCCCAGCTCGCCGTGGCATGGGTCCTGCAGAACCCGAACGTCTCGTCGGCGATCATCGGGGCGTCCCGCCCCGAGCAGGTGCACGACAACGTCAAGGCGGCCGGGGTGAAGCTCGACGCCGGCCTGCTCAAGGCGATCGACGACATCGTCGAGCCGATCGTCGAGCGGGACCCGGCGAAGACCGAGTCCCCCGCGCAGCGTCCCTGACGCCGTTCCGGCCCGGCCGGCGCGAGGGTTTCGCGCCGACCGGGCCGGGTCCGGTCACCTCAGCCCTGCCCCTCGCCGGGGCGGTCAGCCCTGCCCCTCGCCGGGGCGGTCAGCCCTGCCAGAAGCGGATCAGCTCCAGGCCGGTGGCGTAGAGCCACGAGGGCAGACCGAGCAGGTCACCGATCGCGAAGACCGCGTCGAAGAACCAGCCGCCGATGCGCGGGTTCCACAACAGTGCGAAGAGCAGCAGGAAGCCGTACGGGGCGAACAGGTCGTACATCTTGCGCCACTGCGGGTTGAGCCACGGCTGGATCATGTTGCCGCCGTCCAGGCCGGGCACCGGCAGCAGGTTCAGCACGCTCGCGGTGAGTTGCAGGAAGGCGAGCAGCGCCACCCCCGCCCAGAACTCCACCGGCCCGCCCGACTGGGTGCCGAGCCGCACCGCCAACACGAGCACCAGCGTGAACAGCACGTTTGTCGCCGGCCCGGCGAGGCTGACAAGTGTGTGCCGCAGTCGGCCCGGGATGGCGTGCCGGTCCACCCAGACCGCCCCGCCGGGCAGGCCGATGCCGCCGAGCAGCACCACCGCCACCGGCAGCACGATCGACAGCAGCGGGTGGGTGTACTTCAACGGATTGAGCGTCAGGTAGCCGCGGTGGGCGATGTCCCGGTCGCCGGCCCGGTAGGCCACCACCGCGTGGGCGTACTCGTGCAGGCAGAGCGAGACCAGCCAGCCGGACACCACGAACAGGAACACGTTGAACCGGACGCTGCCGTAACCGTTCCACGCCAGCACCCCGCTGACCGCGAAGAGGGCGACCAGGCCGAGGAAGACCGGGCTGGGCCGAAACGCCGCCTTGGGTACGCCGAGGACCAGCCCGTCGGCTCCCGGCCGGTCGTAGGCCATCACTCGGCCGTGGGCAGCAGGCTCATCCGGTACTCCACCCGGTCGTCCTCGACGAGCGCGACCGAGGTGACGCCGGACGCCGCGAGCTCCCGCCAGGTCTGACCGATCCAGGATTCGGCATCGGCCTGGCTGCTGAACGACTCCGCCGGTCCTTCGACCGTCTGGCCGTCCGTGCCCTCGTACCGCCAGCTCCACGCCATGCCGCGTCTCCCCTCGCCGCTGAAGTCCCCGTGGGACGAACCCTCGCCAGCGTAGTCGGCCCAAAGCACAACAGCCGCGCGCTCACCCCGCAGAACCCCGCAAGATCAATCGAGCCGCCCACCCGCCCCTTCCGCGATCTTGCACTTTCTGCCGGGATATAGAAGGCATTCCACGCATCTCGGCGACCGAAAGTGCAAGATCGGCGCGGCGGGACGCGGATCTTCGGGAGGGCTGGGGCGACGTGCCCGGACTCGGACGAGGCGAACTAAGGTACGGGCATGTCCGTAGACGGGTGGAACACGGTCCTGGTGCTCGGCGGGATCCGGTCCGGCAAGTCCGAGTTCGCCGAGTCCCTGGTCACCGACGCGCCGGTGGTCCGCTACCTCGCCACCGCGCCCGAGGGCGACCCGGAGGACACCGAGTGGGCGACCCGGTTGGCGGCGCACCGCGCCCGGCGGCCGGGCAGCTGGACCACCGAGGAGACCACCGAGGACCCGCGCCGGCTGGCCGACGTGCTCGCGTCCGCCGAGCCCAACGAGACGCTGCTCGTGGACGACCTCGGCGGCTGGGTGACGGTGCTGCTCGACCCGGCGCACCAGCCGGCCAACGACGTGGCGACGATCGACGAGCTGGCCGACGCGATCCGCACCTGCTCGGCCCGGGTGGTGCTGGTGAGCCCCGAGGTGGGGCTGTCACTGGTGCCGACCACCCCGCTGGGCCGGGCGTTCACCGACGCGCTGGGCGCGGCCAACCGCGCGGTCGCCGACGCCTGCGACGCGGTGGCCCTGGTGGTCGCCGGCCAGCCGGTGTGGCTCAAGCCGGCCGCCAGCACGACCACCCCGGCCACCCCCGGCAGCACGACCGAGCCAGCCGCCCCCGGCCGCGCCACCACCCCGGCCGCCCCGGGCAGCGCCACCGCCCCCGGCGGCGCCACCGCCGCCGGCAATGCGAGCGAGCCAGCCGCCCCCGGCAGCCTGGCCGACGCCGAGCCCACCCCCGAGGTGCAGCTGCCCGACGTGCTGACCCACGCGCCGCCGGTCGTTCCGACCCAGGAGCCCGGCAACCCCTGGGCCGCCCCGACCATGGCGCTACCGATGGTGGCCACCGGGCTGGTCATCCAGCCGGGCATGGAGCTGCCGATGCCCGACGAGTTCGCGGGCCCGCAGGCGGTGGACCGACTGGCCACGCTGGACGTACCGGGCGCCGGGCTGGGTGTGCTGGACCGGGTGGTCGGCTTCGCCGCCACCACCCAGGGCACCCCCACCCCCCAGGCCTGGGGCTCGGTGCGGGTGTTGCTGCTGCACGGCGACCACGCCGGCGGGGCGTCGGCCGGCACCGTCGCCGGTGAGTCGGCGCGCCGGGCCGCGCAGGCCCGCGCCGGCCGGGGCGCGTTGGCGCGACTCGCCGCCGAGAGTGGCGCCAGCCTGCAGGTGGTGGACACTCCCACCGCCGCGCCGATGGAGGACCAGCCGGCGCTCTCGCTCGATCAGGTGGAGTCGGCGCTGCGCTACGGCTGGCGGCTCGCCGAGCAGGCCGCCGACGCCGGCGTACAGCTGCTGGTGCTGGGGGCGTGCGGCGCCGGCACCGAGGCGGCGGCCGCGGCGGTGCTCGCCGCGACCGCGGGCGCGGAGCCGCCCGCCGTGCTGGGCCGGGTGATCACCGACTCCGGCGAGATCGACGACGCGGCGTGGATGATCCGCTGCGCGGCGGTCCGCGACGCGCTGCACCGCACCCACCGCTCGCCGCGCGGCGCCAAGGACATCCTGGCCGAGCTGGGCGGCGGCGACGTGGCGGTGGCCACCGGCGTGCTGCTCGGCGCCACCGCCCGGCGAGTGCCGGTGCTGCTCGACGGGCCGGTCGGGGTGGCCGCCGGCATGGTCAGCCGCGACCTGGCCGGGCAGGCCCGGCACTGGTGCCTGCTCGCCGACCACGGCGGTCACCCGTCGGTGCGGCTCGCCGCCGACGTGCTCGGCCTCACCCCGCTGCTCGACCTGCGGATGGATCTCGGCGAGGGCGCGAACGCGCTTGTCGCACTCCCGCTGCTGCGCTCGGTGCTCGCCCTGGCCGCCGCACTGCCGGTCCACCCGTCGCTCGGGGGCGACGAGGAGTCCGACCCGGTCCTCGACGAACCGGAGTCGGCCTACGCCGAGCCCGACTACGCCGAGCCGGAGCCGGCCGGCCCGGGTCCGGCCAGCACCGGGGCGGACGAGCAGCCGGCGTCGGGCTGGCGTGCCGGCTGAGACGCGGTTCCTCGCGGGAACCCGGCTGGCGGTCACCACGTTCACCACGCTGCCGGTGCGGGCCGGGCGGATCGACCGCCCGGTCGCCGGCATCGCGATGGCACTCGCCCCCGTGGTCGGCGCGCTGCTCGGCGTCCTGCTGGCCGGGGTGCTGCTGCTGACCAGCGCGTTCGCTCCCCCACTGGTGGCCGCGGGTGTGACGGTCGGCGCGGCCGCACTGCTCACCCGCGGGCTGCACCTGGACGGGCTGGCCGACACCGTGGACGCGCTCGGCTCGTACCGGCGGGGGGCAGCCGCACTGGAGATCATGAAGAAGCCGGACGTCGGCCCGTTCGGGGTGGTCGCCCTGGTGGTCGTACTCCTGGTGCAGTCGGCGGCGCTCGCCGACCTGGTGGGGCGGTCCGGGCTGGCGTGTCTCGCGGCGGTGGTCGCGGCGACCGCTGCCGGGCGGTTCGGGGTCACGGTGGCCTGCCGGCGGGGAGTGCCGGCGGCCCGACCGGACGGGCTCGGCGCGCTGGTGGCCGGCACGGTCGGCCCGGTGGCGGTGGCCGTCGGCGCGGTCGCCGTCGCGCTGCTGGCGGTGCCCGCGGTGCCGGGCCGCCCGTGGCAGGGGCCGCTGGCCGTCGCCACCGCGCTCGCCGTCGCACTCGCGCTGCTGACCCACGTGGTACGCCGGCTCGGCGGGATCACCGGCGACGTGCTCGGCGCGACCGTCGAGGTGGTCACCACGCTGGTCTACCTGGGTGTCGTGCTGTCCGCCTGAACCGGGCCCGGCGGGCCGGGTAGCGTTCGGCTCGACAGCACCGGCACGGCCACCGGGGGAAACAAGCATGCTCATCACGGACGACTTCCTGCCCGTACCGGTGCCGGAGTCGCTCAGCGCGACCTACCTGGTGCCGATGGCGGGGCTGCCGAAGGTCAGCGCGAAGACCGCGGTGGCGGCCCTGACCGGCCGGCTGGCCGAGCCGGTGCACGGGCTGGCCCGCCAGATGCTGGACAGCCCGCTGATGAGCGTCGACACCCGGCCGATCGCCGACTTTCCCGAGCTGCCGCCGGACCTGCTCACCGCGTTCGGCGCCACCGAGGAGCAGTTGGCCCGGCTGGCCGCGGCGAGCCACCTGGTGGTCGTACAGGCCGAATACCGGCCCGGTTGGCCGCCCGCGCACGAGTGGGCGGCCCGCGCGGTCGCGGCCGCCGTGGCGGAGTCCGTCGACAGCGACGTGGTGGACGTCTTCGGCCTGCAGTTCCTCGACCCGGCGACCGCGCTGCGCTCGCTCCCCGACGAGCAGGGCCGCGTCCGACTTGTCGACTGGGTGCTGGTGCCGTACTCGTCCGACAGGGAGGGGCTGTGGTTCACCACCAAGGGGCTGCGCCGCTTCGGGCTGCTCGAGTTGCAGACCCAGGGGGTGCCCGACCACCTCACCCGCGCCTGGGGTGCGGTGATGACCGGGGCGGCCCGTCGACTGCTGCGGGACTGGACCGACGGGCTCACCGGCGAGGAGGTGCCGGCGTTCGTGCAACTGCCGGTGCTGGCCACGGTCACCGGGCACGACATCGCGGTGGCGTACGGCAATCCGGAGCAACACGGCGCGACGGCCCCGGTGCTGCTGCGCCTGGAACTGGACCCGGCGACCGACCCGGAGGCCGACTCGTTCCTGAGCCTGCGCCCACCCGCCGGCCACCCGGGCCCGGACGGGCGCTACTACGCCGCCGCCTGCGCGACCTTGTTCTCCGGAATCCAGCCGGACGTGCGCTACGCCCGCTCCGGTGACGCGATGAGCCGGGCGGTCGCCACCGCGCGGGCGGCGCTGGGTGACGCGCGGGCCCGGTTCGTCGCCGGCCGGCTGCCCGCGGAGTCGCAGCTGGTGGTCAAGTACGGCCTGCCCGGCGACGACGGCCCGGAGTACGTCTGGGCGGGCGTCACCACCTGGGAGGCCCCGGAGCGGATCGTCGGCGTGAGCGCCAGCGACGCCAACACCGACCCGAGCGTGCGCATCGGCGCCCCGGTGGTGGTGGAGGCGGCAGACGTAGTCGACTGGGCCATCCTGGACGCGACAGGCGTCATCGAAGGCGGCTGGACCCAGGCAGTCCTAGATTCCGGCGAACCCCCCACCCCCACCCGCTAACCCCACCCCAACTGCCCCCACCCCCACCCCCACCCACCCCCGCCCCACCCCCACCCGCCGCCCCGCCCACCCCCACCCGCCGCCCCGGTTGATCATGGAGTTATAGCCATGACACGCCGGCGGCGGCGGCTATAACTCCATGATCAACGGGGCCTGGGACGGTGGTGGGGGGAGGGGGACGGGGGACGGGGGGACGGGGGGACGGGGGACGGTGGGGGTGGGTTACTTCACTGAGGGGGTTACGAAGGGGGGTTTGGTTAGGGTCAGGGGGGCTCGGCGGCCTCGGATGTCGATCTCGACCTCGTCGCCTTCGGCGAGGTTGGCGTCGGTGTCCAGCAGGGCCAGGGCGATGCCCTGTTTGCGGGTTGGGGAGAAGGTGCCGCTTGTCACCTCGCCGACCTGGGTGTCGCCCACGTGCAGGGTCATGCCGGGGCGGGGGATGGCCCGGTCGACGGCCACCAGGCCGCGCAGCGTACGCCGGGGGCCGGCGGCCTTCTCGGCGAGCAGCGCGTCGCGGCCCCAGAAGGCCGGCTTGTCCCAACCGACGGCCCAGCCCGAGCGGGCCTGCACCGGGGTGATATCCACCGAGAGGTCCTGCCCGTGCAGTGGGTAGCCCATCTCGGTACGCAGGGTGTCCCGGGCGGCCAGGCCGCAGGCCCGCAGCTCGAACGCCTCCCCGGCGGCGAAGAGGGCGTCCCAGACGGTCACCGCGTGCTCCGCCGGCACCACCAGCTCGTATCCCAGCTCGCCCGTGTACCCGGTACGGCAGACGGTCAGCTCCACCCCGGCCAGGCTCGCCGCGGAGAAGCTCATGTAGCCGTGTTCGGTGGGCAGGTCGAGGGCGGTCAGCAACTCGGCCGAGCGGGGGCCCTGCACGGCCAGTACGGCGTACCCGTCGTGCTCGTCGGTGACGGTGACCTGCGCGGGCGCGGCGGCGCGCAACCGGCGCACCACCTCGGCGGTGTTCGCGGCGTTCGGGATGAGGAACACGTGGTCGTCGGCGTACAGGTAGGCGATGATGTCGTCCACCACGCCACCGGTGGCGTCGTCGCAGCAGAGCGTGTACTGCGCCCGGCCCGGCCCGATCCGGCCCAGGTCGTTGCTGAGGCAGGAGTTGACGAAGTCGGCCGCGCCGGGGCCGCTGACCCGGGCCTTGCCGAGGTGCGACACGTCGAAGACCCCGACCGCGGTCCGCACCGCGGTGTGCTCCTTGAGCACCCCGCCGCCGGCGTACTCCAGCGGCATCTCCCAGCCCCCGAAGGGGGCGAACTTGGCGCCGGCGGCGGTGTGCCGCTCGTGCAGCGGGGAACGACGCAGCCGGGTCGCGGCGGCGTCGGAGGTCACGTCGGTCATGGGTGGCAACTTACCGGGGGCCAGGTCGCTGGTTAGCATCGGCGGGAGCCCGCTGGCGCTGTCGGCGGGACAACCATGACGTTCGGCGGGTACGTTCCGCCGAAGACCTTCACCGCCGGTACGCGACGCCGCGACCGGCCCGGCCCGCCCGGAGTAGCTTCAGTGACATCGCCCCGCACCACCAACCTGAGCCTGGTCGACACCGATCCGGCCGAGCTCGCCGTCGACGCGATCGTGATCGGCGTGCACAGCCAGACCGGAGAGCAGGGCGCCACGAGCGGCCTCGCCGGCACCCTGCTGCTCGCCAGCGGCGCGGAGAGCATCGCCGCCGCGTTCGACGGAAAGCTGACCGAGACGCTGGCGCTGCTCGGCGCGACCGGTGGGCCGGGTGAGGTCATCAAGCTGGCCACGCTGGGCACCGTGACCGCCCCGCTGGTCGCCGCGGTCGGGCTCGGCCCGGAGCCGTCGGGTGCCGCCCCGGCCCCGGAGACGCTGCGCCGGGCCGCCGGTTCGGCGATCCGGGCCCTGGCGGGCGCGCCCAGGGTCGCGCTGGCGATGCCGCTGCCGGACGACGCGGACGCGTCGGCCGAGCTGCGCGCGGTCGCGGAGGGCGCGCTGCTCGGCGGGTACCGGTTCGCCGGCTACAAGACCCGTCCGCAGCCGACCCGGCGGGAGCCGGTGACCGAGGTGCTGATCGCGGTGCCGGACGCCGATGACGCGGGCGCCCAGGCGGAGGTCACCCGGGCGCAGGTGGTGGCGAACGCGGTCCGGCTCACCCGGGACTGGGTGAACACCGCTCCGAACGAGTTGCGGCCGCCGTCGTTCGCCGACGCGGTCGCCGGTGCCGCCCGGGACGCGGGCCTCGGCGTCGAGGTGCTGGACGAGGCGGCGCTGGCCGCCGGCGGTTACGGCGGCATCGTCGCGGTCGGTCAGGGCTCGGAGGCCCCGCCCCGGCTGGTGAAGCTCACCTACACGCCGCAGAACGGCGGCAACGGCAAGCGGGTCGCGCTTGTCGGCAAGGGGATCACCTTCGACACCGGCGGCATCTCGATCAAGCCGGCGCAGGGCATGTGGGAGATGAAGTCCGACATGGGCGGCGCGGCCGCGGTGGGCGCGGCCATGCTGGCGATCGCCGCGCTGAAGCCGGCGGTGGCGGTCAGCGCCTACCTGCCGATGGCGGAGAACATGCCGTCGGGCACCAGCTACCGGCCGGGTGACGTGATCACCATGTTCAACGGCAAGCGGGTCGAGGTGCTCAACACCGACGCCGAGGGCCGGATGATCCTGGGCGACGCCATGGCCCGTGCCTGCGCGGACGGCACGGACTACCTGTTCGAGACCTCCACCCTGACCGGTGGCCAGGTGGTCGCGCTGGGCAAGCGGGTGGCCGGCGTGATGGGCACCCCGGAGCTGTGCGAGCGGGTCCAGGTGGCCGGCGACGCGGTCGGCGAGCCCGCCTGGCCGATGCCGCTGCCCGACGACGTGCGTAAGGGCATGGAGTCCGACGTGGCGGACATCTCGCAGGTCAACGCCGGGATGGACCGGGCCGGTCACATGCTGCAGGGCGGGGTGTTCCTGCGCGAGTTCGTGACCGACGACGTGGCCTGGGCGCACATCGACATCGCCGGCCCGAGTTACCACTCGGGCGAGCCGACCGGCTACTGGACCAAGGGCGGCACCGGCGTCCCGGTCCGCATGCTGGTGCAGCTCGTCGAGGACGTCGCCGCCAACGGCTGACGAAGCTCCGGGAAGGGCCGCCCGCCGACGCGGGCGGCCCTTCCGCACGTCTCGCTGCCGCTCGCGGCGGCGTTCGCGCCTCGGTGCCGCTCGGGCGGGCTTCGCGCCTCAGTGCCGCTCGGGGCGGCGTTTGCGCCGTTCGTTGAAGTCGCGCATCCGCTGCGGGTAGCCCATCAGCCGGACGTCGTACACCGGGATGCCCATCCGGTACGCGAAGCGCCGGGCGCCGTCCGGGCCGTCGATGCGCCGCCGGGTCCACTCCCCGTCGTCGGCGATCAGGATGACGGTGGTCTCGGTCACCGTCGTCCGCGGCTCGATGAACGCCTCGACGCCACGCCGGCTCCGGACGAAGTTCTCCAGATGGTCCAGGTCGCCACGATCGGCGACACGATCACGGCTCGGCACAGCCGCCTGTTTGCGGCGCCGGAACAACCCCACCGGACCTCTCCCCCACCGTGCGTCATCGACAACGGTGCCAAGGGTACGTGTCGATGACGTGTCGTTGGGCACCTCGGTACGCACCCTGTGCCCGGTGGTGACAAGATGACCGAGGTGGGGTGTGTCTGTGTTACACCCCCGTGACCCCCGATGCAGCGACGCGACCTGGGAGTTGGACGTGAGCGAGCCGAACGAAGCGACCTTCGACATCGTCATCCTCGGAGGTGGCAGCGGCGGTTACGCGGCGGCGCTGCGCGCCGCCCAGCTGGACCTGAAGGTCGCGCTGATCGAGAAGGGCAAGCTCGGCGGGACCTGCCTGCACAACGGCTGCATCCCGACGAAGGCGCTGCTGCACGCCGCCGAGATCGCCGACCAGGCCCGCGAGTCGGAGCAGTTCGGTGTGAAGGCCGAGCTGATCGGCATCGACATGGCCGGGGTCAACTCGTACAAGGACGGTGTGATCTCCCGCCTGTACAAGGGCCTGCAGGGCCTGGTGGGCAGCTCGAAGAACATCACCTTCGTGGCCGGCGCGGGCAAGCTGGTCGGCAAGAACGTCGTCGAGGTCGACGGCAAGCGCTACACCGGCCGCAACATCGTCCTGGCCTCCGGCTCGTACGCCAAGAGCCTGCCCGGCCTGGAGGTCGACGGCGAGCGGATCATCACCAGCGACCACGCGCTCATGATGGACCGGGTGCCGTCGTCGGTGATCGTGCTCGGTGGCGGCGTGATCGGCGTCGAGTTCGCCAGCGTGTGGAAGTCCTTCGGGGTGGACGTGACGATCGTCGAGGCGCTGCCCCGGCTGGTCGCCGCCGAGGACGAGGAGTCGTCGAAGGCGCTGGAGCGGGCGTTCCGCAAGCGGAAGATCAACTTCAAGGTCGGCAAGCCGTTCGAGAAGGTCGAGAAGACCGAGAACGGCGTCAAGCTGACCATTTCCGGCGGCGAGACCGTCGAGGCGGAGCTGCTGCTGGTCGCCGTCGGTCGCGGCCCGAACACCGCCAACCTCGGGTACGAGGAGCAGGGCGTCAAGATGGACCGCGGCTACGTGCTGACCGACGAGCGGCTGCGCACCAGCGTGCCGAACGTCTACGCGGTCGGCGACATCGTGCCCGGCCTCCAGCTCGCGCACCGCGGCTTCCAGCAGGGCATCTTCGTCGCCGAGGAGATCGCCGGGCAGACCCCGGCCGTGATCGACGAGGTCGGCATCCCGCGGGTCACCTACTGCGACCCGGAGCTGGCGTCGGTGGGCCTGACCGAGGCGAAGGCCAAGGAGCAGTACGGCGCCGACAAGGTCAAGACCGTCAACTTCAACCTGGGCGGCAACGGCAAGAGCCAGATCCTCAAGACCACCGGCTTCGTGAAGCTGGTGCGGGTGGAGGACGGCCCCGTGGTCGGGGTACACATGATTGGCGCCCGGGTGGGTGAGCTGATCGGTGAGGCGCAGCTCATCTACAACTGGGAGGCCTACCCGGCCGAGGTCGCCCAGCTCGTGCACGCCCACCCGACCCAGAACGAGGCCCTGGGCGAGGCGCACCTGGCCCTCGCCGGCAAGCCGCTGCACGCGCACGCCTGATCATCCACAACCGCGGCGTCCGGCGACGGGCGAAGATCCCACCAGGGGAATGAAGGAGTCTCAGAACATGCCGGTATCGGTCACCATGCCCCGGCTCGGCGAGAGCGTCACCGAGGGCACCGTCACTCGCTGGCTCAAGCAGGAGGGCGACACGGTCGAGGTCGACGAGCCCCTGCTCGAGGTCTCGACCGACAAGGTCGACACCGAGATCCCGTCGCCCGCGGCGGGCGTGCTGAGCCGGATCGTGGTCGGCGAGGACGAGACCGCCGAGGTCGGCAGCGAGCTGGCGGTCATCGCCGGTGAGGGCGAGTCGACCGGCGGTGGCGAGGCCGCCCCGCAGGAGCAGGCCCCGGCCGAGTCGGTCGAGCCGGTCACCGAGCCGACGGCCGCCGCCGAGGGCACCGCCGACGAGGTGGCCCAGGACGAGGCACCGGCCGAGGCACCGGCTCCGGCCGCCGCCTCCTCGGGCGAGGGCACCGCGGTGAAGATGCCGGCCCTGGGTGAGAGCGTCACCGAGGGCACTGTCACGCGCTGGCTCAAGCAGGTCGGCGAGACCATCGAGGTCGACGAGCCGCTGCTGGAGGTCTCCACCGACAAGGTGGACACCGAGATCCCCTCGCCGGTCGCCGGCACCGTCCTGGAGATCAGGGTCGCCGAGGACGAGACCGCGGCGGTCGGCGCCGACCTGGCGATCATCGGCGTTGCCGGTGCGGCCCCCACCCAGGCGAAGCCCGAGCCGAAGCCCGAGCCGAAGGCGGAGGCGCCGGCTCCGAAGGCCGCGCCGAAGCAGGAGCCGAAGGTCGACGAGCCCACGCCGGGCATGTCGTACAACGAACCGGCCGCGGAGACCGAGAGCTCGGCGCAGCCGGCGAAGACCGAGCAGGCCGCGCAGCCGGCCGCGGCGACCTCGGCGCCGTCGCGCCCGTCCGCCCCGGCGCCGGGTGCCGGCGAGGAGGCCGCCGGGTACGTGACCCCGCTGGTGCGCAAGCTGGCCAGTGAGCACGGCGTCGACCTGTCCACGCTCAACGGCACCGGCGTGGGTGGCCGGATCCGCAAGCAGGACGTCCTCGACGCGGCCGAGAAGGCGAAGGCCGCCAAGGCCGCTCCCGCTCCCGCCGCGCAGCCGGCCGCCGCACCGTCGGCGGCTGCGGCCAAGCCGGCCGTCAAGCCGCAGCCGAGCGGCAAGCGGGGCACCACCGAGAAGCTGACCCGGACCCGCAAGGCGATCGCCAAGCGGATGCACGAGTCGCTGCACGAGATGGCGCAGCTCACCACTGTCATCGAGGTGGACGTCACGCGGGTCGCCAAGCTGCGGGCGCAGGCGAAGGACTCGTTCCAGCAGCGGCACGGCGTGAAGCTGTCCTTCCTGCCGTTCTTCGCTCTCGCCACCGTCGAGGCGCTGCAGACGTACCCGATCGTCAACGCCCGGATGGACCTGGCCGAGGGGACGATCAGCTACCCGAACGCGGAGCACCTCGGCATCGCCGTGGACACCGAGCGGGGCCTCGTCGTGCCGGTCGTCCACAACGCCGGTGACCTCAACCTGGGCGGCATCGCCAAGCGGGTGGCCGACCTGGCCGAGCGGACCCGGATCAACAAGATCAGCCCGGACGAGATCGCCGGGGCGACCTTCACGCTGACCAACACGGGCAGCCGGGGCGCCCTCTTCGACACGCCGATCGTGCCGACGCCGCAGTCGGCGATGCTCGGCACGGGTGCCGTGGTCAAGCGGCCAGTCGTGGTCAACGACCCGGATCTGGGCGAGGTCGTCGCGGTCCGGTCGATGGTCTACCTGGCCATGTCCTACGACCACCGGCTGATCGACGGTGCCGACGCGGTCCGTTTCCTGGTCGCGATCAAGGAGCGGCTGGAGGCCGGCAACTTCGAGGCGGAGCTGGGCCTGTCCTGATCCCGCGCATCGCGTAGCGGCGCCCCGGTCGTCGACCGGGGCGCCTCTTCGTCTGCGTCGCTCAGCTCTTCAGCAGGTCGGTCGAGACCTTCCAGAGCCGCTCGGCGGCCTCCGGGTCCAGCGCGTACGCCGCGACGCCCGTGCGCCCGCCGGGCTGGGCGGGGGCGGCCTCCTGACAGTCCTCGAAGTAGCGCCCACCCACACCGTCGAGCAGTGGTGAGGCGGCGACCAGCACCGAGGTGGCGGCACCCTGTTCGACTGTCTTCCACGCCGCCGCGTTGCCCGCCCGGATCCGGTTGAGCTCCTCCTCGCTGACGTAGCGCTGCAGGTTGGTCTGGATCGCGCCGGGCATCAGCGAGTTGGCCAGGATGCCGTCGTCGGCCCAGCGGCGGGTCGCCTCCACGGCGAAGAGCACGTTTGCCGTCTTCGACTGCCCGTACGCCTGCCACGGCTCGTACTCTCGGCGCTCGTACTGGATGTCCTCGAAGACCACCGGCGAGCGCAGGTGGGCGGCGGAGCTGACCGAGACGATCCGGGCCCCGTCGCCGGCGGCGAGTGCCGGTCGCAGCCCGGTGGCGAGCGCGAAGTGCCCCAGGTGGTTGGTGGCGAACTGCATCTCCCAGCCCTGCGGGGTGCGCATCTCCGGGGCGGCCATGATGCCGGCGTTGTTGACCAGGATGTGCAGCGGGCCGTCCCAGTTCGCCACGAAGTCGGCGATCGAAGCGTGGTCGGCGAGGTCGAGCGGCGCGACCATGACCCGGTCGTTGCCGGTGGTGGCGGTGATGTCGTCGGCGGCACGCTGCCCGGCGTCGGTGTCGCGGACGGCCAGGGTGACCTCGGCGCCGGCGCTGGCCAGGGCCCGGGCGGTCTCCACGCCGATGCCGGACGACCCGCCGGTGACGATCGCCCGCCGCCGGACGAGGTCCACGCCCCGGATCACGTCCGTGGCCGTGGAGTGATGGGCGAACGAGGTGGTAATCGGGTTGTTCGTCGTCATGATCCATCCTTGTCCGGGGTGGGTCGGACCGACCGGCCCGCTGCCGGAGGCCGTTGGCGGCCGTGATTCGGCCTCCGCGCCGACCGACGGCGCTCCGGACCGAACGAGGGCCGGTCCCGGCGGTTTCCCGCCCCAGGCCGGAGGTAACGCTCGACCGCACCGCCATCGCCGTTCGAGCCTTCGAGCAGGCCAGACGCTGCCAGAGTGGGACCGTGGGCAGCTACCGGCGGGGCGGACAACTGGGCCCCGCCGTCCCGATCGCCCCCGGTGCCCGGGTGGACAAGTTCGAAGTCTTCTTCGACCTGGTCTTCGTCTTCTCGTTCTTCATCATCACCCGGGCGACCGCCGCGAACATCTCCGGTCGACAGTTGCTGCACGCCAGTCTGGTGCTCGCCGTGCTCTGGTGGATCTGGGTGGTGCACAGCCTGGTCGCCACCCGGGTCCGGCTCGGTGAGGGCTACGTGCCGGTGCTCATGGTGATCGCCATGGTGGCCCTGTTCGCGTTCGCGTTGGCGCTGCCGCAGGCGTTCAGCGACCCGAAGGGCGGCGCCGGCGGCCCGATGCTGGTGGCCGTCAGCTACGTCGTGGTCCGGGCCGTGCACATGTACCTGTATCAGCACGTGGTGCGGGACAGCCCGCAGGAGCGGCGGCAACTGCGGCGGTTCGCCCCGGAGTTGGCGGTGAGCATCGTGCTGCTGCTGGCCGCCGCGCTGATCCCGCCGCAGATCACCGACCCGGACCGGGCCGCCCTGGTCCGCGACGGGCTGTGGATCGCGGTGGTGGTGGTGCAGTACGCCACCGGCTTCATCGTCGGCACCTGGGGGTGGGGGGTGACAAGCGCCGAACACTGGACGGAGCGCTACGACCTCATCCTGATCATCGCGCTGGGCGAGTCGATCATCTCCACGGGTGTGGGCGGCAACCTGCTCGGCAAGCCGGTCACCTGGCCGGCGGTAACGGCCGCCGCACTCGGCATCGTGGTCACGGCCGCCCTCTGGTGGGCGCACTTCGACTTCGTCGGGCCGGCCGCCCGGATCGCCCTGCACTCGTCCGAGGGCAGCCCGCGGGTGGCGATGGCCCGGGACGCGTACGCGTACCTCTACCTGCCGATGATCGCGGGGGTGATCCTCTTCTCGATCGGCAACGAGCAGATCCTGCACAAGATCACCGACCCGGCCGGCGGGATCGCCGAGCGGGTCGAGGGCCCGGCCGTGCCGATGCTGTTCGGCGGGCTGATCTGCTACTTCGCCGTCAACCTGCTGTTTCAGCTACGTACCCTGCACACCGTCACCTGGACCCGCGTCGGTGTCATCGTGGTGTTGACGGCCGCCCTGCCGGTCGGCCAACACCTGCCGGGGCTGGGCGCCCTCACCCTCGCGACAGTGATCTGCGTGGGGCTGGTGGCGGTGGAGGTGCTGGTGTTGTCGGACTCCCGGCACGCGTTGCGGGCCGCCGTCTTCCAGGAGCGCACCAGCCACGAGGCCCACGAGGCCGCCTGGCGCGCCCGCTGGCACGACGTCCGGGAGACCGACGAGCCGACCACCCCGTGACCGCCGGTATTCCCGGTTCGGGGTGCGACCGGGCGGGCCGGTCAAGCTAGACTCCGGCGCAGCGTCGCGGTGCACCCGGCTCGAAGGCCGCCGTGGGCATGGAGGCGCGGGGACAGCATGGGACGAACGTGCACCCGGGCAACTCACCGGCCGGCCGGCTCGCCGCCGTCGGCAATCAGATGATCGAGATCCACCTCTGGCTCAGCGCGGAACTGGCCCGGCTTCGGGCCGGCCTCGACACCTCGGGCGACGCGCGGGCGTCCCGGGACCTGCGGGCGCACTGCCTGACCTTCTGCGCCGCACTCGGCCGACACCACTCCGGTGAGGACGCGGGCGCGTTCCGACTGCTCGCCAACCAGGTCCCCGAGCTGCGCCCGGTCATCGCGAACCTGATCACCGACCACGAGGTGGTGGCCGGCATCCTGGAACGGGTCGAGGCGCTGCTCGCCGGCGACCCGGCGCTGCCACTCGCCCAGGTGCGCGCCGAGCTGGACGGGTTGGCCGCGCTGCTCGAGTCGCACTTCCGCTACGAGGAGAAACGGCTGGTCAGCGCGCTGAACGCGCTCACCGGCCAACCCGGGACGACCGAGGAACTCCTCGGCCTGACCGCACCGCCGACCTGACGGACGGCCCGCCCAGCGCCGATTACTCCGGCGACGCCGGGCCGGGCGGCCGCTCGTAGAAGCGGATCTTCTCCCGCAGGTGGTCGTACTGGCGCTGGAGCAGGCGCATCTGCTCCTCCACCCGCGCCGCGTGGTGGCGCAGCAGGTCGCGCCGCTCGTCGGCGGTGTGCTCGCCCTCGCGGGCCAGCTGCGCGTAGCGGCGCATCTGCGCGATCGGCATCCCGGTGTCGCGCAGGCAGCGGAACAGCACCAGCCAGCCGAGGTCGTCGTCGGTGAAGACCCGCTGCCCACCCGCCGTCCGCTCCACGTCGGCGAGCAGCCCGATCTTCTCGTAGTACCGCAGGGTGTCCAGGCTGAAGCCACTGCGGCGGGCGGCCTCTGAGGGGGCGTAACCGTTCATGCTCCGCGATGGTAGTGCTTGACCTGGAGTGCGCTCCAGGTTGGAGGCTGGTCGCCATGACGACGACACGGACGCTGGGACACAGCGGCATCGAGGTGAGCGCCATCGGCATGGGGTGTTGGGCGATCGGTGGACCGCTCTGGGGCGACGACCGACAGCCGTACGGCTGGGGTGAGGTGGACGACGACGAGTCGATCCGCACCATCCACCGGGCGCTCGATCTCGGGGTGACCCTGTTCGACACGGCCAGCAACTACGGTGCCGGGCACAGCGAGCGGATCCTCGGTCGGGCGCTGACCGGCCGGCGGGACCGCGCGGTGATCGCCACCAAGTTCGGCAACGTCAGCGAGGAGGAGACCCGGCGGTGGCTCGGTAGTGATGCCAGCCCGACGTTCGCGGTCCGCAGCCTGGAAGACTCACTGCGCCGGCTCGGCACCGATCACGTCGACCTGTACCAACTGCACATCAACGAGCTGCCGGTGCCCGCCGCGCTCGACCTGGTCGACACCCTGGAGGGCCTTGTCGACCAGGGCAAGATCCGGGCGTACGGCTGGAGCACCGACAATCCCGCCTCGGCGGAGGCGTTCGCGGCCGCCGGCCGGCACTGCGCCGCGATCCAGCACGACGAGTCGGTGCTGCGCGACAACGCGGCGGTGCTGGCGGTCTGCGACAGCCACGATCTGGCCAGCCTCAACCGTGGGCCGCTGGCGATGGGGCTGCTCACCGGGTCGACCCGGGCGGTCGGGGCGGACGATGTGCGCGGGCGCGCCCCGGAGTGGTTGGAGTGGTTCACCGACGGCCGACCGACGCCACGCTGGGCGGCCCGGGTCGACCAGGTCCGCGCGGCGCTCACGGCGGACGGGCGCACCCTCGCGCAGGGCGCGCTCGGCTGGCTGCTGGCGCGCAGCCCGCGTACCGTCCCGATTCCCGGTCTGCGCACGGTGGCGCAGGCCGAGGAGAACCTGGCGACCCTGGCGCTCGGCCCGCTCAGCGCCGAGGCGTACGCCGAGGTGGAGCGACTGCTCGCCGACCTGCGACCGGTCCACGCGGCCTGACCGTCAACGGCCCTCGCCCCGGGCGCCGTCACCGGAAGTCGTCCGCGTGCTCCGCGGCCCACTGCCGGAACGTGCGCCCGGGGCGGCCGGTCACCTGCTCGACGTCCGGGGCGACCCAGCCGCTGCCGTCGGGATGACGCCCCATCTCCAGGAACCACTCGATCACCTCGGCCGGGTAGAGGTCCCTCCAGTGCTCGCGGGCCTGCTCCGGGCTCAGCTCGTCGAAGCGCACCGGGCGGCCGATCGCCTCACCGATCATCCGGACCGCGTCGCGGCGGCGGACCGGCTCCGGCCCGGTGGGCTGGTAGACGCGGCCGGCGTGGCCGTCCTCGGTCAGCGCGGCCACGATGACCGCGGCGATGTCCGCCTCGTGGACCAGCGCGCTGTTCCAGTCCCCGAACGGTGCCCGCACCACCCCCTCGGTGCGGATCCCGGCCGCCCAGTCGCGGGTGTTGGCCATGAACTCACCAGGGAAGACGTGCGTCCACTCCAGGCCCGAGTTCTCGACGGCCCGGTGCAGGGGCCGGTGGGGTGCCTCGATCGGATCGTCGTCCGCCCGACTCGGATCGTTGTGGCCGAGATGGGTGACCCGGCGAACGCCGGCCTGTCGGGCCAGTTCCAGGATCTCCGCGCCGGTGGTCAGCGGCCCGTACCCGTCCATCGCGACCAGGTGCATGCGCGTCACGCCGCGCAGCGCCGCAACCAGCGTGTGGGGCCTGGCGAAGTCGCCCGCCACCACCTCCACCCCGGCGGGCAGCGCGGTGGCCGCCGGCGACGCGGGATCGCGGGTCAGCGCGCGTACGTCGTGGCCGGCGTTCACCAGTTGCCGGACCAGGCTGCCTCCGACAGTCCCGGTCGCTCCGGTCACCAGAATCGGCATGGTTCCTCCTCAGGGTCGCCCGTCGGCGGGCACGGCGAGCCAACCCCGCCAAACGGGAGCGCTCTCGGATTGGCTCATGGTCGGTCAGATCCGCGCCGGAAGCAATTGCGAATAACGTATTCATGTTTGCTCTGACCTGCGGAAACGCGGTGACCCCGAATGCGCGCGGCACACCTTTTTCGGCGGCCGGGACGCCCCTTGACCTGCGTTTTCCACGCGGGTCGGCGTGCTGGCACAGATTTCTTGCCGGACACACCCCCGTGGCCGGCCCCACGCATCCGCCAAGCGCGTTCTGGACGAAGATGGGGGTATGCGCATCCTTCTGGCCGGCGCGTCCGGCTTCCTCGGCACTCGGCTGGCCGAACGGCTCACGGCGGACGGGCACCAGATCACGAGGCTGGTCCGTCGGTCGCCGCGCGACTCGCAGGAGCGGCGGTGGGACCCCGCCGCCGGGCAGCTCGACCCGGCCGTGGTCGCCGAGGCGGACGCGGTGGTCAACCTGGCCGGAGCGGGCGTCGGCGACAAGCGCTGGGACGACAACTACCGGCGGTTGATCAGGACCAGCCGGGTGGACAGCACCACCACGCTCGCGACCACCATCGCCGGGCTGCCGGCCGCGGACCGGCCCCGGGTGCTGCTCAACTCCTCGGCCGTGGGTTGGTACGGCAACACCGGCGACCGGGCCGTGGAGGAGGACGCGCCGGCCGGTGAGGGCTTCCTGGCCGACGTCTGCCGGGTGTGGGAGGCCGCGACCCGACCGGCCGAGGACGCCGGGGTACGCGTGGTGCGGCTGCGCACCGGCCTGCCGCTGCACCGCGACGGCGGGCTGCTCAAGCCGCAGTTGCTGCCGTTCAAGCTGGGCATCGCCGGGCGGTTGGGCAGCGGCCGCCAGTGGCTGCCGTGGATCTCGCTCGTCGACTGGCTGGACGCGACCCTCTTCCTGCTGGACCGCGATGACATCGCCGGCCCGGTCAACGTGGTCGGCCCGAACCCGGTGACGAACGCCGAGTTCACCCGCGAGCTGGCCCGGCAGCTGCACCGCCCGGCGGTCATCCCGATCCCCGCGCTGGCCCTCAAGGTGGCCCTCGGCGGCTTCGCCCACGAGGCCCTCACCAGCACCAGGGTCCTACCCGCCGTCCTGACGAGAGCCGCCTTCCCGTACCAACACCCCACCCTCCCGGCAGCCCTACAAAAAGCCCTGACCAACTAACCCCGCCCCGCCGCCCCGCCGCGCCCCGCCCCGCCCCGCCGCCCCGCCGCGCCGCCCCGCCGCCCGCCGCGCCGCCCGCCCGCCGCGTTGATCATGAGGTTATTGCCACTCCCATCGGCGTGTCGTGGCAATAACCCCATGATCAACGGGGGCAGGGGGGTGGGGGGCAGGGCGGGCAGGGGGTTAGCAGCCGATTACCCAGTGGGTGGGGGCGGTTTGCTTGAGGGTGCTGGTGTAGAAGGTGTTGTAGAGGCCCATGCGCTGGTTGGAGCCGTTGGCGTAGGCGTAGCCGCCGGACTGGTAGGCCCGGCCCGCCGCCACGTGCGCGTAGTTGCTGGCCGTCACGCAGGTCGGGGGCGTGGTCGGGGTCGGGGTCGGGGCGGCCGTCTGGGTCGGGGTCGGGGCGGCCGTCTGGGTCGGGGTAGGGGTGGCCGTCGGGGTAGGGGGCGGGGTGGTGCCGCCGCCGTTCAGGCCGAAGAAGAGCGCGTCACGGTACGTCGAGCAGATGGTGTCCAGGAAGTACGCCCCGGCGGTGCCGCACTGGTCGGCCCCGGAACCCGGGTCGACCGGGGTGCCGTGGCCCATGCCGGAGACCCGGTAGAGCCGTACCTCGTCGTTGCCGTACACCTCCAGGCTGGTGTTGGCGGGCAGGGACGAGGTGCTGGTCGGGGTCTGCGAGATGCCGCGCACGTTCGTCCACTGGTCGCGGGACTCGGTGCCGTTGAGCGGGGCGACCGTCGGGTCCGAGGTGCCGTGCCAGATGGCCACGCGGGGCCGCGGGCCGGCATAACCGGAGTACGCGCCCCGGACCAGGTCACCCCAGGCGGCCGGGGTCTTGTCCGCGCCCGGGTTCATGCAGCTGAAGGCGTTGACCATGCTGGTGGCGCAGCGGTACGGGATGCCCGCGATGATCGATCCGGCGGCGAAGACGTCCGGGTACGCGGCGAGCATGACCGCGCTCATCGCCCCGCCCGCGGACAACCCGCTGACGAAGACGCGGGAGCCGTCCACCCCGAAGTTCGCCTTGGCGTGGTCGACCATCTGTTTGATGGACAGCGCCTCACCCTGGCCCCGGGCGGTGTCGCCGGCCTCGAAGAAGTTGAAGCAGGAGTTGGCGTTGTTGCCGGCCGGCTGTTGGGCGACGATCAGGGAGAACTTCCACTGGTCGGCGTACTTCTGGTAGCCGGAGTTGGCGAAGTACCCGGCGGCGGTCTGCGTGCAGCCGTGCAACAGCACCACGGCCGGGGAGTTGGCCGGCAGGTTGTCCGGCCGGTAGGCGTACATGGCGAGGTTGCCCGGGTTGGAGCCGAACCCGGTCACCTGGGTGAGGGTGGCGGCCTGGGCGGGTGCGGCGATGGCGACCGCGCCGGCTGCGGCGAGGACGAGCCCGACGCCCGCGCCGATCAGCCGGGTGAGGATGGACGAGGAGCGGCGCACGGCGGCCTCCTGAGGCAGCGGACTGTGAACTGGGTCACGGTCGAATTGCCGTGACGTTACGACGATGTGTCGCCGCCCTGACATGGGGCGCGCTCACACATTCACGGCCGCCGAGGTGTACGCCGAACCGTCGACGCGAGTCCTCCCCAGCCTCACGCGACAACAACGGTCCCCTCCTCGCAGGTCTGACCGGCCTGTCCAGGTCCGGTTGGTAACGTCCGCTGCGTGCCGTCCTCCCCGTCGCTGGCCACCGGGCCCGCACCCGCGTCACCGCCGCGCGTCGTCCGGGACCGCCGGGCCGACCTGATCGTCGTGCTGGTGGCGCTCGCGCTCGCCGTCTGGGTGACGAGCGGGCTGTGGCGGGACCCGAACGTTCGCACCATCACCGTCAACTCCAGCGACCAGGCGCTCTTCGAGTGGCTGTTGGCCTTCGGCGGCCACGCGGTCACCCACGGGGACAACCCGCTCTTCACGTACCTGATCAACGTCCCGGACGGCGTGAACCTCGCGGTCAACACCTCGATCACGGTGTACGCGGTGGTCTTCGCCCCGCTCACGTACCTGATCGGGCCGCCGGCCACGTTCCTGGTGATCCTCACCCTGAACCTGCTCGCCACGGCACTGGTCTGGTACTGGCTGCTCTCCCGGCACCTGGTCCGCAGCCGGCTGGCCGCCGGGGTGGGCGGCCTGTTCGTCGCCTACTCCCCCGGCATGGTCTCGCACGCCAACGCCCATCTGAACTGGACCGCCGGTTGGCTGGTGCCGCTGTTGATCTGGCGCCTGTTCGCGCTGCGCCGCCCCGGGCACTGGCTGCGCGACGGAGTGCTCCTCGGCGTGCTGGTCGCGGTGGCCTTCTCCATCGCCGCCGAAGGGCTCTTCTTCACCGCGCTGGCGCTCGGGGTGTTCGTCGCGGTCTGGGCGCTGCATCCGGTCAACCGGGCCGAGGCCCGCGCCGCGCTGCCCACCTTCCTGCGCGGGCTCGGGGTGACCGCGGTGGTGGCCGGCGTGCTGCTGTCGTACCCCTTGTGGTTGCACTTCGCCGGGCCGCAACGGTTCCACGGCACCGGCTTCGACCCGGTGATCCACTCCGAGGACATCGCCGCGTTCGCCGCGTTCCCGCGGCGTTCGCTGGCCGGCGAGGCGGGGCTGGGCACCTCGTTGGCCCCGAACCCGACCGAGGAGAACTCGTTCTTCGGCGTTCCGCTGCTGGTGCTCACCGTGGTCTGCTTCGTCGCGCTCTGGCGGTGGGCCGACGCTGGCCGCCGGGCCACCCTCTGGGCGCTGGGCGTCCTCGCGCTGATCTTCGCGGTGCTCTCCTTCGGGCCGGTGGCCAAGGTCGACGGGCGACGCATCGACCTGCCCATGCCGTTCGACCTGCTCGGGCAACTGCCGGTGGTGAACGCCGCGCTGCCGGCCCGGCTGGCGCTGGTGGTCGCGCCGGTGATCGGGCTGCTGCTGGCGTACGCGGTCGACCACCTGCGCGCCGCACCACCCCGGCACCGCTCCACGGAGTTGGCCTGGCTGATCGGGTTCGCGGTGGCCCTGGTGCCGCTGCTGCCCACCCCGCTGCTGACCGACGAGCGGGAGCCCATTCCCCGGTTCATCACCTCGGGCACCTGGCGGGACTACGTCTCACCGGACGGGGTGCTCACCCCGGTGCCGTTGACCGTGGACATCTACCCGGACGGTCAACGCTGGCAGGCGTACGCGTTGGCGCACCGGCAGGGCGAGTTCGAGATCCCCGGCGGATTCTTCCTCGGCCCCGGCGGGCCGGACGGGCGGGGCCGGATCGGCCCGGTGCCCCGCACGCTGAGCGCGTTGATGGACCAGGCCGGCCGGACCGGGCTGGTGCCGATCGTCACCGACGGAACGATCCGGGAGGTGCAGTCGGACCTGCGGCACTGGCGGATCGAGACGGTGGTGCTCGCCGACCAGGTGCACGGCGCGAAGTTCGAGGTCGACGAGGAGGCGCTGCTTCGTACCGGCACCGCCCTGTTCGGCGAGCCGCAGCGGGTCGACGACGTCTGGCTCTGGCGGATCCCACCGGCGGACCGGTAGCCGCGCCGGAAACGCGGGACCGGCTTGCCTCCGAGCCTCCCGCTGCCGGCCCGCGACGCCGCGCCCACCTACCGGGGGCGTCGTGCTCGGCCGTCGTCGGCCGCCCGCGCCGTCGCCGCCCGACCGACCCGGTGTCGGGGGCCCGAGTCGGTGCGGCGGGGCCGCCGGTGAGGCGGCTCACCAGGGACGATTGCCGACATCGGGACTAGGCTGGACGCCGTGACGACGACGACTCCCGGCCTGACGGCCGTCCGCGCCGGCCTGCTCGACTACCAGGCCGCCTGGGACGAGCAGCGGCGCCTGCACGAGGCGGTTGTCGCTGGCGAGCGCGGCGACACCGTGCTGCTGCTGGAGCACCCGAGCGTCTACACCGCGGGCAAGCGCACCGAGCCGTGGGACCGGCCCACGGACGGCACTCCGGTCGTCGACGTGGACCGCGGCGGCAAGATCACCTGGCACGGGCCGGGGCAGCTCGTCGGTTACCCGATCCTGCGGCTGCCCGACCCGGTGGACGTGGTCGCGTACGTCCGCCGCACGGAGGAGCTGCTCATCGACGTGTGCGCCGAGTTCGGGCTGACCGCCGGCCGGGTCGAGGGGCGCAGCGGTGTCTGGGTGCCCGAGGACGACCGGGGGCCGGCCCGCAAGGTGGCCGCCATCGGCATCCGGGTCGCCCGGGGCGTCACCCTGCACGGCTTCTCGATCAACTGCGACTGCGACCTGACCTCCTTCGACCGGATCGTGCCGTGCGGCATCCGGGATGCCGGGGTCACCTCGCTCACCGCCGAGTTGGGCCGCCCGATCACTGTCGCCGACGTGCTCCCGGTGGTCGAGCGCCGACTCGGCACCCTCATCGCGGCCTGACTCACGCGCCAGGGCGGGCCGTCCGCTCCCCCTGACGCGTGTAGTCCGCCCAGCGGCCGGCGACACGACGCCGAGCGGCGGGCCATCCGCTCCCCTGGCGCGTGAGTCCGCTCGGCTGACGGCGACACGACGCCGAGCGGCGGCTTCCCGCTCGACCAGTCACTGCGCGACGCCGGTGCCAGCCTGCCCGGGCTGGGCGGGCGGGCGGGGGGCGTAACCCGCGCGACTCAACGACGGCCCGGCCATCGGATTCGCACTGTCCAGGCGAACGGCAACAGCCATAGAAGACAGTGTTTTCGCAGGTAGATCGCGATTACCTATCTGACAGTCATACTGGGGTTGCCGTCTATGCCTGTTGCGACTAACGTTCCCGTCACGATGACGTCGCCTCGCATGGAGCTGTGACAGCCCGGCATGTAGCCCGTGGTCCCAGTTGCGCCAGCTCCAGCAGTGAGTGGCGACGATATCCGCGAACCCGCACATGAGGGTTGGCTGAAATAACGGGGGATAATTTGTTTGACCATGTTGCCGACGCGTTAGCGCGTGAGGATCTGATACGCCTGAGAGACAACCTTTATGTTCTCCGATTCGAGACCATGAAGGTTGCTTCCGCACTGGGCGCTGTTCAGCAGTTGATGGACGAGGGCCGCATCAGGCCCGGGGACACGCTTGTCGACAGTTCCAGTGGAATCTATGCCTACTCATTGGCGCTGGCGTGCCACAAGTTCGGTTTTAAATGCCATATCGTCGCGTCTCCCAGTGTGGACCTGACACTGAAGGCACAATTGGAGTTCCTCGGCGCGACGGTCGACCAGCCACGTGCCACGCGGGATGCCAGCCTCGATCAGGCGGAGCGCGTCCAAAGGGTGGTGGAATACGTCAAGGACCACCAGCGGGCGCACTGGATGAGCCAGTATCACGACCCGGTCCACTACGCCGGCTACCAGCCGATCGCCCACAGACTCGCGGAAAGCCTGCGCGCCGACCGGGTGACGCTGGTGACCGGAGTGGGCAGCGGGGCGTCCTCCGGTGGCCTGGCGACGGCGTTGGGTGAGGTCGGCGTCGACGTCGACCTGATCGGCGTCCAGCCCTTCGGCAGCGTGTCCTTCGGCAGCCAGGACATCAACGATCCCAAGTTCCTGATCTCCGGTCTCGGCAGTGGCATCTACTTCGGGAACATCCGTTACGCCGCCTTCCGGTCCGTGCACTGGATGGGCTTCGACTACGCCCGATCCGGCAGCGTCGACCTGCTGCGCCACCACGGCGTGTTCGCCGGCCTGTCCAGCGGAGCCGCGTACCTGACCGCGGGCTGGGCGCTGGAGCAGCGTCCGACGAGGCGCGGTGAGCCGGTCGTCTTCGTCGCCGCCGACACGGGGCACCGCTACGTACCGGAGGTCTTCGCCTCGACCGATCCGGTGGTGACCCGGGACCCGTCGCTGCCGCTGTTCATCACCCACCAGGACGACCTTCGTCTGCCCTGGTGCAGGACCGACTGGGTGCGGCACGGCACCGCCTTCTCCACGCCACAGCGGAGCCTGTGACATGACGAGGGTCGTGCTGCTGGAGGCTCTGGCTTTCGGCCTGGATCGGCTGTCCCGCGCCGCCGAGGAGCGCGGGATCGATCTGGTGCTGATGACCTTCGACCGCAAGTACTACCGGCGGCAGTTGGCCAGGCACCCCCACGTGCGGGTGGTCGACGTCGACACGTTCGACATCGACGCGATTCGCCGCGCCCTGGATGCGCTCGCCCCCGTGGACGGCCTTATCTCCAACACCGACACCTGGGCAGCGACTGCCGAAATGCTCGCCGCGGAGCGTGGTTTCGTCAACGTGCTGCGCCACGCGGACCGCCTCAGGGACAAGGTCTGGGTCCGCAACACCCTGGTGGACGCGGGGCTCAGCAAGGGCAGGGCCGCCCGCGCGACGCACTGGCTCGGCCTTCGCGAGCAGCCCTGGTCCGGGCCGCTGATCGTCAAGGACGCGGCCGGCACGGGTAGCCGTGACGTCCTGCTGGCCCGGTCCGTCGAGGACGCCGAGAAGATGATCTCGCGGCTGGTGGAGGGTGGCCTGCCGCCGGAGCGGGTGGCCGTCGAGCCCTACGCCTTCGGCCCCCTGTACAGCGCGGAAACCTACACCACCACCGCCGGGACGCTGCTCTGCGGCGTCACCAGCAGGACCATCTCGGAACTACCCGACTTCCGGGAACTCGACATGACCTATCCGGTCGGCCGCGGGACGGACTGGGAGGACCGGGTCCGCCGCTGGGTGGCGGCGGTGCTTGAGGCGATTGACCGTGGCGTCGGTCCGTCGCATGTCGAATTCGTCGACACGGGCAGCGGCTTCGAGATCGTCGAGGTGAACAGCCGGCTCGGCGGTGGCCTGATCGGCGAGAGCATCGAAATGGTGAACGGGATCAGCCCCTACCATTTGATGATCAGTCAGGCACTGGTCCCGGACCTGGGCCAGCAGCACGTCGAGCTGGCGAGGACCGCACCACAGGCGGCCGCTTTCGCGCAGGTGGACAAGCACCTGCCCCGTCCCGGACGCCTTGCTGAGATCCTCGGAGTCGAGGATCTGGCATTCTTCCCCGGCAACGTGCGCTGGCACGAGGTGTTCGGGCCGGGCACCGTCGTGGAGAACACGACAGATCAGAGCGCCAACTACGGGACGGTCACCGCTACCGGTGCCACCCCCGGCGAGGCGCTGCGCCGGGCGCATGCTGGCGCCCGTCACATTCGCCTCGTCCTCGAATAGCTGTAGCGCTCACCAACAATTACAGCGCCTCCCGTCCTGGCTTCGACAGACAAGGGGCCTCTACATTGATGCCGCCATTCCGACAGGCAAACAGGTGAAGGCAAAACTGATTCTCCTCGGCGTGACCCGACACACCGTCGAGGAGGCAACGCGTCTCGGCGCCGACGTGCTCGTGATCGACACGCCCACATTCGTCTCGATCCTGGATCTGCCCGCCGGCAGTTGCGCTCTCGCGGACGCGGATTACCTGAAACGTGGCCCCGAGTCCATCGTCGCCATCGCCCGTGCCGCAATCGGCGGAGCCGACGCCTGCCTCACGCTCACCGAGGTCGCGATGAGCCTGTCCGCCGAGGTGAACGCCCTGCTCGGTGTGCCGGACAACAGCCCCGAGGTGGTCCGCCGCACGATCGACAAGTCGCTGATGCGGGAAAGCCTGGACGAGACACCGCAGTTGCGGCTGCCCTGGCTCCGGCTCGGTTGCCAGGATGAGTTCGCGGCGTTCCTGCGCGAGGCCCGAGAGACGTACATCGTCAAGCCCGTCGCCGGCGTCGGCTCGGAGGGTGTCAAGCGCTACCAGACCGGCGACTCGCCGCCGTCCGACGGCTATCCCTATCTGGCGGAGCCGGAACTGCGCGGACGCGAGCTGTCGGTGGAGGCGTTCAGCCAGCACGGGCAGCACACGATCATTGGGCTGACCAGCACCGAGTTGGGGACGAAGGGCGACGCCACCGAGTTCGTCGCGTACGGGCACATCTTCCCCGTCGCACTCAGCCCCGCCGAGGCCCGTGCGGTCGAAGACACGGTCCGCACGTTCCTGGACGTTGTCGGCGTACGCCACGGCCTGACCCACACCGAGATCATCCTTACCGCCGACGGACCGAAAGTCCTCGAAACCCACACCCGCCACGGCGGCGGCAAGATCCGCGAGCTGGTCCAGGCAGCCCTCGGCATCGACATGGTGCGGCTGGCCCTGGCAGCCCGGCTGGGGCTGGCCCCAGCCACGCACCTCACGCCGCAGTACCACCGCGTCGCGGCGGTGCGCTTCCTGCGACCGTCGCCCGGCCGGGTGCGCGCCCACAGCGGGGTGCACCGAGCCCGATACCTGCCGCACGTCGTTCAGCTGGAGTTCCCGTGGCACGTCGGTGACGAGATCACCACGGAGGAGGTGCTCGGCGACCGACCCGCTTTTGTGATCGTCGCCGCCGACACGCAGCAACAGGTGGAAGAAGCCCTGGCCGCAGTGCAGGAGGAACTCGAATTGGTGGTGCAGGAGTGACTATCTCGGTAATCGGCATCGGCTATGGCGGGGATGTCACAAGCGAGGCACGGACCAGCCTCCAGGAGGCGGACGTCGTCATCGGGCACGAGGACTTCATCGCCTCCGTGCGGCACCTGGTGCGCGACGGCGCGGAGTGCTTCGACGTGCAGACGCTCACCGACACCACCGACAACGTCTTCGCCGCTCGGGCACGCTCCGCCCTGGACCGCGCCCAGGCCGGCGCACAGGTGGTCATCGTGTCCGGCGGGGATCCTGGCCTCCTCGGCATGGCCGGCCCGCTCATCAGCGAGTTGTCTGCCATCGCCGATGCTCGGAGCCTGCCGCGGGTGCGGGTCCTCCCCGGGCTCTCGGCCTGGCAGTACGCGTCGGCACGGTTGGGGGCGCCGTTCAACGGCGGCATCTGCGTCATCTCGCTCTGCCTCTACAGCCACACCGAGGAGAAGATCCGACGGCAGGTCGAGGGCGTTGCCGCCGCAGGGCTCGGCGTCGTCGCCTACATGCTGCGCCACAACGGTGAGGCCAAGCCGGAGCGCTACCCGACCGACGTGCCGGCCGCCGACCTGGCCCGCCGGCGCTTCCTGCTCCTGCGGGACGCGCTCCTGCGGCACCGGCCGGCGGACACACCCACCTACCTGTTCAGTGGCTTCGGGGACGACCGGGGTGACAAGCCGGAGCAGGCGCCTCTCCAGGACAGCCTGCACCTGTGGGAGCGGTCCGATGACGAGTCCGTCTTCTGCGTACCCGGCGTCGACCACGCCTCCGCCCACGGGTACATCTGGGACGTGACATGACGGACGCGGTACGACCGCCGACCGGCACCGCCGTCACCGCCCTCGAGTGCATTCGATGTGGCACCCAGCATCCGGTCGGCGACTACTCGCTGGGATGTCCCTCCTGTGCCGCGGCGGGCCACGGCTCGAACCTGTTCTGCCGTTACCCCGCCGAGGCGGTACGCCAGGACCAACTGGTGCCGTACCCGGTGGTCCCCAATCTGGGCCAGGGGCACACGCCGCTGTTCCCACTGCCCTGGCTCGACGGGGTGCTCGTCAAGAACGAGGCGGCGAATCCGACCGGATCCCACAAGGACCGGTTCGCGGCGATGGCGGTGACCCACGCGAAGGCCTCGGGCTACCAGCGTGTCGTCGTCGGATCCTCCGGCAACGCCGGGCTGGCCACGGCCGCCTTCGCCGCCGCCGTCGGCCTGCGGGCCGTGGTGGCCGGCTTCACCTGGCTGCCCGAATCGCTCGCGGGGCCGCTGCGCGGGCTCGGAGCGGACCTGCGCACCTTCGACACGGACGAGGAACGTGTCCGGTACGTCAAGGAGGCGGCCGACCGCGACGACTCGTTGGCCGTCTCCAACGTCGCCGACATCGTCATCGGCAGTAGCTGCTTCGGGATCGAGGGCTACAAGGCCATCGCCTGGGAGATAGCGGCCGACGTACCCGGCGGGGTGGACCACGTCGTGATTCCGTCGAGCCGTGGCGACCTGGCGTGGGGGATCCACCTCGGTTTCGCCCAGTGGTCGGCCCGGACGGGCGGTCCCGTGCCACGCCTTCACCTGGTCGAACCCTTCCCCAGGTTGTCCGCGGTGCTCGCCGGCCGGGACATCGCGACACGCTTCCCCGACAGCGCCGGAAGCCTCCACTCGATCGCCGGGGACAGCACGACCGTGCAGGCCCAGGCCGCGGTGACCCGTAGTGCGGGCAGCGTCGTGGTGGTGCCCGAAGACGTGGCGACCAGTTGGTACGAGCGGGCGAGCCGACACGGGCACACCTGGGAGATCAGCAGTTGCACCGTGCTGGCCGGCTACGACGACCTACGGCGACGCGACGTCATTCCGTCCGCCGATCGCACAGTACTGATCACCACCTCTCACCTATTCAAAGGGCTGTGACAGCCCCGGCAACGAGGAGACAACACCCATGAAGACGGCGAGTCTGTGGGGTGCACCCCCGAAGCGCTTCTACCACTTCCTCCGGCGGCTGACACCGGCCGCGCCGGGCGAGACGCTCACCCTGGCCGTGCTCGGTTGCGCCGACGGGAAGTTCGTGCTGCCCGCCGCCCGGCGGGGCATCAGGGTCTGGGCGGCCGACATCGACGAGATCACCCTCTTCGGCGGCTACAAGGAGGACAGCAGCGGCAGGGTGCATGTGCCGGGGCTCGCCGCCCGCCTCAAGACGGAGGGGCTGGAGGAGCTGGTCGACATCCACCACGGCAGTTTCGTCGACGCACCGCCGGAGCGTCGGTTCGACGGCGTCTTCACCAGCGGTGCGCTCCAGTACTCGAACAACATCGGCCACGACCTCGCCGACATGGTCGACCTGGTGGGCGGCTGTGTACGGCTGGGTGGGCTGCTCTACGTGGACTACATGCTCCCCTACGAGGAGAAGTACAAGGGCCGGCCCAACTGCCCGGAGGCCGGGTGGTGGAAGGAGTACTTCCACAGCCGCCCCGAGTGGCACGTGCACCACAACCGGGCGATGGCGCCCACCCTCGACCGGGCGCACCTCGACTACCCGGTCGACCACTACCACCAGTGGGGGCACGTCCTCGCCGAACGTCGCCTCGACCGCGACTAGAGCTCCGACACCTGGGTCCGGACCTGTGAGTCTCGTGGAGGAGCCCGATGCCGTGACTGTCTCTACTGTCAACAGCGAGTCGGGCCGGTGGCCCACCGGGGACGGGATCCCTGCCCTGCAGGCGATCCGCCCGCTGACCGCGCAGACGCGATGCCCCTTCGCCAGCGGAGCCAACCTCGTCGCGGCCCCGGGTTACCGAGGCGGCCCCATCGACGATCACCTGGACCGCGCGCTGGCGGACCTGACCAGCTTCACCGGTCGAGCTGAACGGGACCGACTCGACGCGTTCGTCCTCCGGTTCCCGCTCACCCTGGTGGACGCCGCCGACCTGCGCGGCCTCGGCCGCCTGACACACTCCCTCGTGCGTGCTCTCCTACGGGGCGACCCGAGCCAGCCTCGTGCGGTGGACCCGGACCTGGTCCAACAGCCTCGCTGGCGTCTGTCGTACGCGGGTATGGACTACTTCATGGCCGTCTTCGCCCCGCTCTACGGCTCCCACCACAGCAGGTACACCTTCGGCATCGCGGACCAGGTCTTCGTGCTGCTGCAACCCGACAGCTCGTTCCACCTCCGCCTCGGGCGGGACCCGAGCCGGGTGCGAAAGAGCATCCGGAAGCGCTTCGCCCGGGCCGGTCAGTCCTACGACACCCACCTGCTGGAGGCACACAAGTTCGTACTCCCCCTGGCGCATGGCGACCCACCCGTGCGGTGGTACGACATGCCAGTCCTGTGACACGTCTAATCCGAGGATGCGCTCCCCCATGGTCGTCGCCTACCTGGCCAGCCAGAACAAGATCAAGATTGAGGAGGCCCGGGAGATCATCCCCGGGATCGAGCCGCTGGACATCGAACTGACGGAGATCCAGTCACCCGATCCGGCGGTGGTCGTTCGTCACAAGCTCCACCAGGTGGCGGCCGCCGGCCTCACGAAGCCGGTCCTGGTCGAGGACACCGGGCTCTTCGTGCACCACTGGCGCACGCTGCCGGGTGCCCTCATCAAGTGGTTCGTCGAGGAACTCGGCACGGACCGGCTGTACCAGGCACTCACCGCGGAGGGACCGACGGCGGCCACCGCGGTCAGCGCGGTCGGGATCGTCTACCGCGACGAGACGGGCGTGTGGCAGGGGCAGACGACCGGACGGATCGTCCGCCCGCGCGGCGACCTCGGTGGATGGACCCCCGTCTTCGAGGTCGGCGACACCGGCATGACCCTCGGCGAGATGTCGTTCCCGGAGCGGATGCACCACACCATGCGCGCCGCGCCCCTGCGCCAGGCGGTGGCCTGGCTGGCGGAGCGACAACCCGACCGCAACCCCTCGTGAGCCCGGGTGTCCGTCCACACGGACACCACGACCTGGCTTACCGCTGCACCGCCGACCCGACCGAAGACCAGACACGGGAGACCCGTCAGTGCGAATCTGCGTATTCCTATCCGCCACCAACACCGACGAGTCCTATGCCAGCTCGGTACGGGAACTCGGCAATCTGATCAGCGGCCACGGGCACGATCTCGTCTGGGGCGGTTCCGAGGCCGGTCTGATGCAGATCCTGGCCGATGCCGTCCAGGAATCGGGCGGTCGCCTCATCGGGGTCTCCGTCGAGTCGTTGCGCTGGGTGCTGCGGCAGAAGCTCAACGAGGGGGACGAGGTGATCGTCACGGCCGATCTCGCCGCCCGCAAGGCGCTGCTGCTCGAACGCTCCGACGCCGTCCTGGTACTGCCGGGCGGCACCGGCACCCTCGACGAGGCGACGGATGTCATCGAGCTGAAGCGACACCGGGTGCACGACAAGCCCGTGGTGATCATCAACATCGGCGGCTTCTACGACGGGCTCCAGCAGCAGCTGACGCGGATGGAGGAGGACGGCTTCTTCGACCTGCCGGTGGCACAGCTCGTGCGGTTCGCACCGGACCCGGCCACGGCGATGGCCCTGATCGAGGCGACGACCGCCGACCACGTCGGCGCGAACGGTACGGCACCGCACGCGGAGCCCTCATGCCCCCGCGGTTAGCGACCCGGATGGCCCGTGCCATTCCCCCCGGCCCCGCTCGCATCCTCGTCGTCAACGCCCTGGTCGGCACCTTCGGCAGCGGCCTCTTCTACGCCGGCAACGTCATGTACTTCACGAGGGTCATCGGCCTCAGCGCCTGGGAGGTGTCGCTGGGCATCTCGATAGCCGGCGCCGCCGGCCTGGTCGCCGCCATGCCGATCGCCGCCCTCGCCGACCGGATCGGATTCCGCCCGACCCTCGTCGCGTTGCACCTCCTGCGGGCGGTCGTCTACCTCGCCTACCTCTGGGTGGACGACTTCACCGGCTTCCTCGTGCTGGTGTGCGTCATCGGAGTGGCGGACAAGGCCAGCTACCCCCTCACCCAGGCCCTCGTGGGCAGCCTGTTCGACGGCGAGGCCCGGACGAAGACGATGGCCGTCATGCGGGCGACCCAGAACATCGGCATGTCCGGTGGCGCGCTCGCCGCCGCCGCCGTGCTGACCGTGGATCTCCGCACCGGCTTCCTGCTCCTGACGGCGGCCAACGGCCTGTCGTTCGTCTTCACCGCCAGCCAGCTGTGGCGAATCCGCCCCGCCGCCGACGCGGTGGAGGCATCCGCGGCCCTTCCGGAGGTCGTCGCACCCGCCGCGCGAGTGGGCAGATGGCGACACCTCGGGCTGAGCGCCCTCAATGGCGTGCTGTCGCTGCACGACACCGTCCTGTTCGTGGCGCTGCCGTTGTGGCTGGCCAGCGACAAGGACGCACCGACGGCGATGGTGAGCATCGTCCTCGCCATCAACACCGTTCTGACCGCGGCCGGCCAGGTGTGGTGGACGAGATTCACCCGGACCGTGCCCCAGGCGGCGTGGGCAGCGGTCGCGGCCGGTGCCCTGCTGGCCGGGTCGAGCGTGACCCTGTGCTTTGTCGGCATCGCCGGACCGATCGTCACCGCTGTGCTCGTGTCGGTCGCCGCCGTGCTGCTGACCCTCGGCGAGAACCTGCACGCCGCCGCGGCCTGGGAGATCTCCTTCGCGCTGTCCCCGAGCGACGCGCGCGGCTCCTACCTGGCGATGTTCGGCCTCGGTCAGTCCGCCCGCGATGTCTGCGGACCGGCCGCGGTGACCGCGCTCGTCAGCAGCTTCGGCCCGTACGGCTGGGCTCTGCTCGGGGTCACGTTCGTCCTCGGTGGCGCCGGCTTCCGACGATCGACCCTCCGACTCGTCGAGCGGCAGCGGATCGCTCGCGAGCAGCACACCCGCGGGTCCACCGCGCCAGCCGCCCCGGCCGCTCACTAAGGAGGAATGAGTTGCACCTGCTCATCGTCGGCGCGGGCAGCGAACTCCCGCCGCGCGCCCGGGCGGCTCGTCCCGGCCTGAGGACCAGTGTGATCTGTCAGCAGCAGGCGGTGCCGTACCTGCAGGAGCCCGAGCGGATCGATCGCCTGGTCGTGCTCCCCCAGTCGGCGGCGGTGTCGGAGTGGGTGGCCGCTGCCAGATTCATCAACGACGTCGCACCCGTGACGTGGCTGGCGAACTACACCGAGTACGACACCGACAAGACGGCGGCGATCGCGCAGGCGTTGGGCGTGACGGCACCCTCGGCCGAGACGTACCGGCACATCAGCGACAAGTGTGCGATGCGCCAACGCCTGGCAGCGGCCGGGGTGGACGACACGCCAGCCGCCGTGGCACACACCGTGGAGGACATCCGCCTCTTCGGCGACCAGGCCGGTTACCCGTTGATCTGCAAGCCGCTGAGCGGCGTGGGCAGTCGCGGGGTGGTCCTCGTCCGGTCGGCTGACGAGATCGACCAGGCATTCCGACACACCACGAGCGCCGCCGAGAGTCTCGACGTCACGCAGGTGATGGTGGAGCGGTTCCACCACGGCCGGGAATTCAGCGTGGAGGCCGTCAGCGAACACGGGCGACACCTGGTGGCATGTGTGACGGAGAAACACCTGGCCAGCGGCTTTGTCGAGATCGGTCACGTGCTGCCCGCCCCGCTGTCGCCCGAGGTCCGCTCGGACATCGAGCGCACGGTCGGGGCGGCCCTCGACGCCCTCGGGGTCCAGACCGGTGTCACGCACACGGAGGTGATCGTCACGCCGGACCACGTACGAATCATCGAAACCCACCTGCGGCTGGCCGGCGACGAGATCCCGCAGATGCTTGCGCGAGTCTCGTCGATCGACCTCGCTGACGCGCTGGTTCGGCAGAGCGTGGGAATGTCCGTACTCGACGAACTGGAGGTGGCGAAGCGTCGCTTCGACACGGCACCGCTCTACGCCGCGATCTGGTACGCCGAGCCAACCGCCGACGGCGTCATCGAGTCGATCGACGGAATCGACGCGGCCCGCCTGATCCCGGACGTGCGGGACGTATCGGTGACGGTCGGTCGCGGCGACCGGATCTCGCCGCTGACCATGTCCCGTGACCGGCCCGCGTACGCGTGGGCGACGGGCACGTCGGCACGCGAGGCCCTGGACCGGGCCAGGGCGGCCGTCGGTGAACTGCGCTTCACGACCGTGGCGGACCGGCAGCGGGGAGAGTCTGCGGTGGTGGCGGGGCGATGACCACGCCGAAGGCCAGCACGCGCCGCCCGCGGAACCGTTTCGTCGGCAGGGCGTACGGCACCTTCGGAGAACTGCTGCAGGGAGTGCTACCGGAAGAGGACGGTGACTTCCTGGTCACCATGCCCATCGCGCGGTGGTCCACAGCGACCTTCCAGCGTGACCCGGAACTGCACGACGTGACGGTCTGGCCACCGCACAAGACCAAGGCCCTCACCCTGGCCCGTCTCATCGCCGCCGACCACGCGACGGGGGCGACGGGCGGCAACCTGGTTCTGCGCAGCGACATCCCCGAGGGTAAGGGGCTCGCCAGCTCGTCGGCGGACCTCGTCGCGACCGCACACGCCGTGTGCGGCGTACTCGGCATCGAGCTGACCCCGACGCAGCTCGAGGACTACCTGCGCGGCATCGAGCCGACCGACGGCGTGCTGTACCCAGGCGTGGTGGCCTTTCACCACCGCGCCGTCCGCATCCGGTCGACGCTCGGTTCGCTGCCTCCGGTGTCGGTGGTCGGCGTGGACGAGGGCGGTGAAATCGACACCCTTGAGTTCAACCGGCTCCCGAAGCCCTTCTCGCGACGAGACCAACACGAGTACGCGGACCTGCTGCACCGTCTCGGCGCCGCGGTCCGAACCGGCAACCTGACGGAGGTCGGCAGAGTCGCGACCCGCAGTGCGGAGATGAACCAGCGGCTGAGGCCGAAACGGCTGCTGGCCGCGTTGCGAGCGACCTGCCGGGACGTGGACGGCCTCGGCGTGGTGTGCGCGCACAGCGGCACCACGCTGGGCATTCTTCTCGACGGCACCGAGACGGAGTACCGCTCGAAGCTGAGGAAGACCGTCGCCGCGTGCCGCCGCCTCGCTGGCAACGCGTCCGTCTACCGGGGGCTCACGTTCGACCTGCCGGCGCCGCACGATGCGGGTGGCAGCGGGCTCCGGTGAGCGCGGGAACGGATCACCCGGACCGGCCGGGTGATCCGCTCCCACCTCAGCACCCTCAATGGGCGTTGATCCAGTTCAGGACGGCCTTGGCGGTCGTGGCGGCGTGGTCCTCCATCATCGTGAAATGGTCTCCCGGGACCTCCACGGCGTCCGTGGCAGAGGGAGCGGTCCCGCCGCCGAGAAGCTCCGCGGCCCGGATGTGGAGGGTGGGAAGGGCGGTCTGGTCCGGGGTCCAGGCGGAGAAGATCTTGGAGTACGCACCCAGTGCGGTGAGCCACACATCGTCGATCAGGCCGAGGTCCCGCTCCCGCTCGAAGAGCCCTCGAAGGATTCCCGCCTGTGCGGACGCCAGGACGGGACTGTCCGGCGCGTAGGAGTCGATCAGGACGAGGCCCGCCGGGACGAGGCCCCGCGCCTTGAGTTCAGCGGCGACGGCCTGCGCGATCCAGCCGGCCGAGGAGTACCCGACGAGCACGAATGGAGTTCCGTTCGCGACGGTCCGAACGGCGTCGGCGTGCAGGCGGGCCAGCGCGCGCACCGAGGCGGGCAGCGGGTCGCCCGCGGAGTAGCCCGGTTCCGGCAGCACCGAGACCTCGCAGACGCCCGCGAAGGGTGCCGCGAAGCGGGCGTACTGGAAGGCGCCCGACAGGGCGACCAGGGACGGAAAGCAGACCAGGTGGGGGCCGGCCGGGCCCTGAGCCAGCCGGACCGGGTCCGGGACCTTCACCTCCCTCGAGGTCTCGTCGAAGTGCGGGCGCAGCCCCGAGGCGGTCACCGCCAACTCCAGGCCCTGATCGAATCTGCCCTGCTCGCAGGCCTGGCGGAACATGACCTCAAGCGAGCCGAACGACGGCTGCGGTGCCTGCGCGGCCACGCCGTCGGACGAGAGGTCCTTGAGCAGCCGCCGGGCCAGGTCTCCCGGCGTGGGGTGGTCGAACAGGAGCGTGGCCGGAAGGCGGAGCCCGGTGGCGGCGTTGAGGCGGTTGCGCAGTTGCAGCGAGGTCAGGGAGTCGAAACCGATCTCCTTGAACCCGCTTGCGGAACGCACCTCGTCCGGATCGCCGAAGCCGAGCACGGTGGCGACCTGGTTCCGGATGAGCTGGACCAGAACGGCCTCCTGCGCGGCGGCGTCCCGGCCCAGCAGGCTGCTGCGAAGAGCCTGCGGACCGTCGGGACGCGCCACCGGTTGCTGGGCCGGCGGCACGAGGCCCCGTAGCAGGTGCGGCAGAGTCCCCTCCTCGGCCCAGGAACGCAGGGCCGGCGGGTCCATGGGAGCGGGGACCAGGACCGGGGCCGACAGGGAGAGTGCGGTGTCGAACAGGTCCAGCCCCTCCTGCGCGGACATCGCCACCGCTCCGGAGCGGACCAGGCGGGTCACGTCGTCGCCGGTCCGCTGGGCCAGGTCCTCCCACAGGCCCCAGGCCAACGACTGCGCCGGAAGCCCGGCGGCACGGCGGTGCTGTGCCAGGGCGTCCAGGAACGCGTTCGCCGCGGCATAGGCGCCCTGGCCCTGCGAGCCGAGGATTCCCGCGGCGGAGGAGAAGAGGACGAAGGTCTTCAGGTCGAGATCCGCGGTGAGCTCGTGCAGATGCCAGGCCGCGTCCGCCTTGGGCCGGAGCACCGCGTCGAGACGGGAGGGGGTCAACGCGGAGACGACGCCGTCGTCCAGGACGGCGGCGGCGTGCACCACACCGGTCAGCGGACGGGAGAGCCCCGAAATCAGGCCCCGCAGGGCCTCGCGGTCCGCGACGTCGCAGGCCACGGCCGTCACCTCGGCCCCGGTCTGCGCCAGTTCGGCCACCAGGTCCGCCACGCCGTCCGCCTCGGGGCCCTGGCGAGAGGCGAGCACCAGATGGCGCACCCCACGCTCCCGGACCAGGTGGCGGGCGAGCAGCCGTCCCAGCCCGCCCGTTCCCCCGGTGACCAGGAGGGTCCCGTCGAGATCCCACGGGCCTTCGGCGGAGCCGGAAGGCGCCACCCGGGCCAGCCGCGGCGCGCACAGCGCACCCTCCCGCACGGCCACCCGCGGCTCCCCGCAACTCGCCGCGACCGGAATCGCGCGCAACGACGCGTCGTGCCCGTCGCTGTCCACGAGGACGAAACGCCCGGGGTGCTCCGACTGGGCCGACCCGACCAGGCCCCAGAGCGCGGCCTGATCGAGACGTACACCGTCCTGCGGACGGACCACCGCCGCGCCGGACGTGACCACGACAAGCTTCGACGTGGCCAGCGCGTCCGCCGCCAGCCACACCTGGAGCTCCGCCAGCAGGCGGTGCGCGGCCGCACGGGCGGCGGCCGCCGCATTCCCGCCCGGGCCCGCGAACGCACCGGTGGACAGCACCACCGTGTCCGGGACCGGTGCGCCCTCCCGCACCGCGCCGACCAGCTCCGCGAGATCGGCGTACCGGCCGCGGCCCAGCTCCTCCAGGTGCCCCCCGGCCGTCAGTCGACCGGGCGCGACGGGAATCCAGTCGGGCTGGAAGAGGGCGTCGCGATGGCGTCCGCGCAGCTGCGCGATGTGCTCCTCGGAAATCGCACGGACGACGAGGGTGTCGACGGACAGGACCGGGGTGCCCGACTCGTCGGCCGCCACGATCGACACCGTGTCCGGGCCGACGCGGGCGAGACGCACCCGCAGACTGGTCGGGGCTGCCCCGTGCACCGACACCCCCGTCCAGGAGAAGGGGAGCCGCACCGGAGCGCCGGGGCTCACCGGGTCGGTGCCGCCCGCCGCGGCGAGTGCCTGCAGCGCGGCATCCAGCAGGGCGGGGTGCACGCTGAACCCGGCGGCGGTGCGCAGCCCCTCCGGCAGGGCCACCTCGGCGTAGACCTCGACGTTGTCGCCAGTGGTACGCCAGACGGCCTGGAGCCCCTGGAAGGCCGGTCCGTAGGTGTAGCCGGCCTCGGCGACCGCGGCGTAGAAGCCGTCGAGGTCGACCGGCTCCGCGCCCGCCGGGGGCCACTGCGTCAGGGCAGCTCCGGCCGGACCGGCAGCGCCCTTGGCCAGCACGCCCTCCGCGTGCTGGGTCCACGGCAGGTCCAGCCCCTCCGGCCGGGAGTACACGCCAAGCGTTCGGCGGCCCGACCCGTCCGCGGGACCGACCAGGACCTGCAGGCGAAGCGCACCGTCCTCGGGCAGCACCATCGGCGCGTGCAGGGCCAACTCCTCGATCAGGTCGCTGCCCGCCTCGGTGGCCGCGTGCATCGCCAGCTCGACGAAGGCGGTGCCCGGCAGCAGGACCGTGTCCCGCAGCGCGTGCCCGGCCAGCCACTGCTGGTCGGCGAGGGCGAGCCTGCCGGTGAGCAGGAGCGTGCCGGTGTCGGCCACCTCGACGGCGGCACCCAGCAGCGGATGGCCCGCGGCGTCGATGCCCGCGGACGACATGTCGCCCGGTCGCCGGGCGGGGACGTCCAGCCAGAACCGCTCCCGCTGGTAGGCATAGGTCGGCAGCTCCGTGCCACGCACGTCACCGGGGCCCAGCACGGGCTTCCAGTCGACCGGCACACCACGCACGTACGCCTCGGCGAGCGAACCCGCGAACCGTTCCCAGCCGCCCTCGTCGCGGCTCAGCGATCCCACCACGACGGTGTCCACGCCAAGGTCGGCGGCGATGGTCTGCACCCCCGTGCAGAGGGCGGGGTGGGCGCTCGACTCGACGAACATCCGGTACCCGTCGGCCAGCAGCGCCCGTACCGCCGTCTCGAAGGCGACCGGCTCGCGCATGTTCCGGAACCAGTACTCGGTGCCGAGCATCCCGCCGGTCTCCACCAGGCCGCCCGTGACCGTGGAGTAGAAGGCGACAGACGACGGGCGCGATTCGATGGGGCCGAGAAGCGCCACCAGCGGTTCACGCACCCTGTCCACGACGGGGCAGTGAGTCGCGGCCGACGCCGAGAGCACCCTGGCCTTGATCCCGTCCGCCTCGCACTCGGCGACGAATTCGTGCAGGTCAGCGAGGTCGCCCGCGACGAGCACGGCGCCCGGCGCGTTGACGGCGGCGACCACGATGCTGCCGTGCCACCGGTCCATCCGCTCCTGCGCCAGCGCTGGGGACAGCCGGACCGCCGCCATCGCGCCGAGGCCGAGCAGTTCCTCCACGAGGAGGCGGCTGCGCAGCGCCACGATGCGCGCGGCGTCCGGAAGGCTCAGCGCGCCGGCCACGCAGGCTGCCGCGATCTCCCCCTGGGAGTGGCCGACGACGGCCGCGGGCTCGACACCGTGGCTGCGCCACAGCTCGGCGAGGGAGACCATCACCGCGAACAGCACCGGCTGCATCACATCGAGGCGCTCGATGGACGGCGCGTCGGCCGCCTGCCGGATGACGTCCAGCGGAGACCAGTCGAGATACGGCGACAGGGCCGCGGCGCACTCGGCCATCCGGGCCGCGAACACCGGCGAGTCCTCCAGCAGCTCGGCCGCCATCCCCGGCCACTGCGAGCCGTGGCCGGGGAAGACGAAGACGACCCTGCCGCTCAGGTTGGCCGTGCCCTGCGCCACGTTCGGCGCGGTCGCACCCTCGGCCAGGGCACGCAGGCCGTTCCTGAAGTCCTCCGGCTCCCGGCCCAGGACCACGGCGCGGTGGTCGAACGTCGAGCGCGTCGCCAGCAGCGCCCGGCCGACCCCGACGGGATCGGCGCCGTCCAGGTCGAGGAGGCGTTCGGCCTGCGCGCGCAGCGCCCTGCCGGTCTTGGCCGTCACGATCCAGGGCAGCACGTCCTGCGCCGGGGGCTCGGCACCGGGCTCCTCCCCCTCCTCGGCCTGCTCGATGACGACGTGGGCGTTGGTGCCCGAGACGCCGAACGAGGAGACACCCGCGCGGCGCGGTCGCCCGGTCTCCGGCCACGGCCGGGCCTCGGTCAACAGCTTCACCGCGCCCGAGGACCAGTCGATGTGCGGGGACGGCTCATCCACGTGCAGCGTCTTGGGGAGCAGCCCGTGCCGGATCGCCAGCACCATTTTGATCACGCCGGCCACGCCTGCGGCTCCCTGGGTGTGGCCGATGTTCGACTTGAGCGAACCGAGCCAGAGCGGGGCGTCCTCCGGTCGGCCCTGACCGTAGGTCGCCAGGAGAGCCTGGGCCTCGATCGGGTCGCCGAGGGTCGTACCCGTGCCGTGGGCCTCGACCGCGTCCACGTCGCGGACCGTCAGGCCGCCGTCGGCCAGTGCCTGCCGGATCACCCGCTGCTGCGAAGGCCCGTTCGGAGCGGTCAGTCCGTTACTGGCCCCATCCTGGTTCGTGGCCGTGCCGCGGACCACCGCGAGGATCCGACGGCCGTTACGGCGCGCGTCGGACAGCCGCTCGACCAGCAGCATTCCCACACCTTCGGAGAAGCCCGCCCCGTCGGCGGCGGCGGCGAACGACTTGCTGCGGCCGTCCCTGGCAAGCCCACGCTGGCGACTGAGCTCCCGGAACAGGGACGGCTGGGACATGATGGTGGTCCCGCCGGCCAACGCCATCGTGCAGTCCCCCTGACGCAGTGCCTGGGCCGCGAGGTGCAGGGCCACCAGCGAGGAGGAGCAGGCCGTGTCGACGGTGATCGCGGGGCCTTCGAGACCGAAGGTGTAGGAGATCCGGCCGGATGCCACGCTGGCCGCGCTGCCATTGCCGAGGTAACCCTCGAAACCCTCCATTCCGGACGGCATCCGCGTGCCGTAGTCGTTGTACATGACTCCGGCGAACACTCCGGTCCTGCTGCCCCGCACCGCGGCGGGGTCGATGCCGGCCCGTTCGAAAGCCTCCCACGAGGTCTCCAGAAGCAGCCGCTGCTGTGGGTCCATCGACAGCGCCTCGCGTGGCGAGATGCCGAAGAACGAGGCGTCGAAGTCGGCCGCGTCGTGCAGGAAGCCACCCTCGGTGGCATACGACTTGCCGTACGCCTCCGGGTCGGGGTCGAAGAGGTCGTCGGGCCAGCCGCGGTCGGTGGGGAAGGTCGTGATCGCGTCACCGCCGGCCAGCAGCAGGCCCCACAGGTCTTCGGGTGAGGCCACCCCGCCGGGGAACCGGCAGGCCATCCCCACGATCGCGATGGGTTCGTCGACCGCCGCGCCGGCCGCGAGCGGTGCCACCGGCGACGCGGCGGCCAGGCCGGAGGCCCGCTCTGCCAGGTAGCCAGCCAACACGGCCGGGGTCGGATAGTCGAACACCAGCGTGGCCGGCAACTGGAGGCCGAGGAGTCCGCCGAGCCGGTTTCTGAACTCCACGGCGGTCAGTGAGTCGAACCCGACGTCCCGGAAGGCGCGGTCCGACCCGATCGCGTCCGGCGTCACGTGGCCGAGCACCGTGGCCGCGCTCCCCCGGACGATGTCCAGAAGCTCACCCGCCCGCTCCGCTTCTGGCAGACCCGCCAGGCGCCGTAGCAGGGCGTTGTCCGCGGTGCCCGGACCGGAGACGGCAGTGCGCCGGACCACGCCGCCGACCAGCCCCCGGAACATCGCCGGCACCATGCCCGGCACGGCCTGGGCCCGCAGGGCGGCCAGGTTGAGCGGGGCCACGACCAGGACAGCGTCCCCCGTGGCGGTGGCCTCGTCGAACAGCGCCACACCCTCTGCGGACGACATCGGCACCATGCCCAGCCGGCTGAAGCGTGACAGGTCGGCCTCTCCCAGACTCTCGGTGAGACCGCTGGCCTCCTCCCAGTAGCCCCAGGCCAGCGACTGGGCGGCCAGGCCCCGGGCCCGACGGGCCTGCGCCAGAGCGTCGAGGAACGTGTTGCCCGCCGCGTAGTTGGCCTGGCCGATGCTGCCGAAGACACCGGCGGCCGAGGAGAACAGCACGAAGGCGGCCAGATCGTGGTCGGCGGTGAGCTCGTGCAGGTGCCACGCGCCGTCGACCTTGGGACGCAGGACCTTCTCCAGGCGCTCGGCCGTCAACGCCTCGACCACCCCGTCGTCCAGCGCACCGGCCGCGTGCACCACGGCGGTCAGCGGATGCGCGGCCGGGACGGCGGCGAGGAGTTCCTCGACCGCCGCGCGGTCGGCCACGTCGCAGGCCGTCACCGTGACCTCGGCGCCGAGCGCCGACAGCTCCCGTACGAGATCCGCCGAGCCCGCCGCGGCCAGGCCCTGCCTACTGGTCAGCAGGAGGTGCCGCGCGCCCCGTGTGGTCACGAGATGCCGGGCGAGCACCCCACCGAGGGTCCCGGTGCCGCCGGTGATCAGGACGGTCCCCTCCGGATCCCAGGCGCGCTGCGCGCTCTCGCCGGACGGCGGGGCGGAACGCACCAGCCCCGGGACGAGCAGCGTCCCACCCCGGACGGCCAGTTGCGGCTCACCGGAGGCGACCGCACGCTCGAGCGCCGCCAGCGACTCCTCCCGGTCGTCCAGGTCGACGAGCGCGATGCGGTCGGGATGCTCCAGCTGCGCGGCCCGCACCAGACCCCAGATCGCGGCGTGCGACAGGTCCCCGACCTGCTCGTCCGGCCTCGCCACCAGCGCGCCCCGAGTCACGAAGACCAGCCGCGAGGAGTCCAGGTGTGGGTCCTTCAGCCACCCCTGCAGCAGCCGGAGCGCGGTGCGGACGGCCCGGCGAGTGGTTCCCGGCACGTCTGCCGAGCCCGCGGGGAAGGTGGCCAGCACCACGCCCGGCGGTACGGAGCCCGAGGCCAGCGCGAAAGCCAGACCGCCCAGGTTCGGGTAGCGCTTGACCTCGGTGCCGTCCCGTCCCAGCGAGTCGGGGCCCACCATGGCCCACAGGTTCGGGGCAACGGTTTCCTGCGCCGGGGGCAGCGCGGTCCAGTCGATCCGGAACAGCGCGTCCACGCGGCCGGGTCGACCGGCCGCGAGTTGGTCGGGAGTGATCGGCCGGGTCACCAGGGAGACGGCGGACAGCACCTGCGCGCCGGTGTCGTCCGCGACGGTCAGCGCCAGCTCGTCCGGACCGCCCGAGCGCAGCGCCACCCGCAGCCGGGAGGCCCCGGTGCGGTGCAGAACCACGCCGCGCCAGGAGAAGGGCAGCCGGAGTTCGTCGGTCGCGGACCCGCCCAGCCCCACGGCGTGCAGGGCGGCGTCCAGCAGCGCCGGATGCAGCCCGAACCGGCCGGCGGTGCGCTCCTCCTCCTCGTCCAGGGCGACCTCGGCGAACACCTCGTCGTCGCGCCGCCAGGCGGACGTCAGGCCCTGGAAGGCCCGACCGTACTCGTAGCCCGCTGCGGCGGCAGCGTCATAGAAACCCGCGACGTCCAGTGGCACCGCGTCGGCGGGGGGCCAGTCCGCCAGGGCGGGCCGCGCGGACGGTGCTCCCCCGGTGGCCAGGACGGCGCCGGCGTGGCGGGTCCACGGCACGTCCTCCGGGACACCGTCCGGGCGGGAGTGGACCGCGAGACTCCGCCGGCCGAGATCATCGGCCTCACCCACGGTCAACTGGAGCCGGACCGCACCCTGCACCGGGATCAGGAGCGGGGCCTCAAGCGTGATCTCCTCGATGAGATCACAGCCCACCTGGTCTCCCGCCCGGAAGGCGAGCTCGACGAACGCCGTGCCGGGGAGCAGGACGGTGCCGTGCACGGAGTGGTCGGCCAGCCAGGGGTGGCTGTTCAGCGACAGCCGTCCGGAGAAGAGGAAGGAGTCGCCGTTCGCCAGGCTGGTGACCGCACCCAGCAACGGGTGGTCCGCGCTCGCGAGGCCGGCCGCCGAGACATCGCCGGCGCCGGCGCCCCGCTCGGTGAGCCAGTAGGACTGGCGTTGGAAGGGGTAGGTGGGCAAATCCACCCGCCCGGCACCCACACCCTCGAAAACCACCCCCCAATCCACCTCAACACCCCGAACATAAACCTCACCCAACGACATCAACAACCGCCGCAAACCCCCATCACCCCTACGCAACGACCCCACCACAACCACCGACTGACCACACTCATCCACCGTCTCCTGCAACGCCGGCACCAACACCGGATGCGGACTAACCTCCACCAACGCCCGATGCCCATCACCCACCAAACCCCGAACCCGATCCTCCAACAACACCGTCTCCCGCAAATTCCGAACCCAATACTCAGCACCCAACTCCGCCGTATCCAACAAACCACCAGTCACCGTCGAATGAAACGGAACCCCACCCGAAACCGGCACCACCGACCCCAACACCACAAGCAACCGCTCCCGCACCCCATCCACCTGCACCGAATGCGACGCAAAAACCACCGTAACCCACCGCAACCCAACCCCACCAGCCACACACTCAGCCACCAACTCCACCAACGCACCACGCTCACCCGACACCACCTTCGACCGCGGACCATTCACCGCCGCAACCGACACCACACCCCCCCACCGCACCAACCGACCCCGCATCTCCCACAACTACAAACACACCGACACCATCGCACCCAACCCCGCCAACGACTCCCCAATCACCCGACTCCGCAACGCCACCACCCGCGCACCATCCTCCAACGACAAACCACCAGCCACCACCGCCGCCGCAATCTCACCCTGGCTATGCCCCACCACCGCAGCAGGCCGCACACCAAACGAAACCCACACCTCCGCCAACGACACCATCACCGCCCACAACACCGGCTGCACCACATCAACCCGCTCCAACGACGGCGCCCCCTCAACACCACGAAGCACATCAAACAACGACCACCCCGTAAACGGCACAAGCGCCGCCGCACACTCCGCCATCCGCCCCGCAAAAACCCCCGACTCCCCCAACAACTCCACCGCCATACCCACCCACTGCGACCCCTGCCCAGGAAACACAAAAACGGCACCAGTGGGTTGGTTTCCGCCGCCCGCCACGACACCGTGACCGTCGCGGCCGTCGGCCAGCAGGTCGAGACCGCGCAGGAGCGCGTCCCGGTCCTGCCCGATGACGACGGCGCGGTGACCGAACGTGTGCCGCCCGGCCAGGGCGGCACCGACGGCCATCCGGTCCAGCTCCGGGCGGGCCTCCACATGAGTCTTGATCTGTGCGGCCTGGGCCCGCAGGGCCGTGGCGTCATGGGCCGAGAGCACCCACGGGAGCACGCTCGGGGCGGGCCGGTGGGCGGGCTCCTCGCCTTCGGGCGGTGGCGCCTGCTCGAGAATGACGTGCGCGTTGGTGCCACTGATGCCGAACGACGAGACGCCCGCGCGGCGCGGGCGACCCGTCTCGGGCCAGGGTCGGGGCTCGGTCAGCAGCTCGACCCCGCCGGACGACCAGTCGACGTGCGGCGTGGGCTCGTCCACGTGCAGGGTCTTCGGCAGCACGCCGTGCCGCAGCGCCATGACCATCTTGATCAGGCCGCCGACTCCGGCGGCGGCCTGGGTGTGCCCGATGTTCGACTTCAGCGACCCCAGCCAGACCCGGTCCTCCCGTGGCCGCTCCCTGCCGTAGGCGGCGAGCAGTGCCTCCGCCTCGATCGGATCGCCGAGCCGGGTGCCGGTGCCGTGCGCCTCCAGGGCGTCGATCTCGGCGGGGGTGAGCCGGGCGTTCGCCAGGGCCTGGCGGATCACGTCCTCCTGGGCCGGGCCGTGCGGGGCGGTCAGCCCGTTACTGGCGCCGTCCTGGTTGATGGCACTGCCCTTGACCACCGCGAGCACCCGGTGCCCGTTGCGCCGCGCGTCCGAGAGCCGCTCCAGCAGCACGAGGCCGACGCCCTCGGCGAGTCCGGTGCCGTCGGCGGCGGCCGCGAACGCCTTGCACCGGCCGTCGGCGGCGAGGCCCTGCTGGCGGCTGAACTCCGCGAACACCTCCGGCGACGACATGATCATGGCGCCACCGACCAGGGCCAGCTCGCACTCCCCCCGGCGCAGGGACTGGCCGGCGAGGTGGAGAGCCACCAGCGAGGACGAGCACGCCGTGTCGACGGTGACCGCCGGGCCGGCCAGTCCAAAGGTGTACGCGAGGCGCCCGGAGGCGACACTTGCGGCACTTCCGGTGAGCAGGTACCCCTCGACGTCCTCGGGGACCGAGTGCAGGTTCGCCGAGTACCCCTGGAAGGAGGCGCCGACGAACGTGCCGGTCCGGCTGTCGCGCAGCGACGCGGGGTCGATGCCGGCCCGCTCCCAGACCTCCCAGGCCACCTCCAGCAGGAGTCTCTGCTGTGGATCCATGCCCAGCGCCTCGCGCGGCGAGATGCCGAAGACGGCCGGATCGAACTCGGCGGCGTCGTAGACGAAGCCGCCCTGGGCTACTGCCGGCTGGCCGTCGGGGGCGGGCGTGCGGATGCTGTCCACGTCCCAGCCGCGGTCCACCGGGAAGTCGGCGATCGCGTCGCCGCCGGAGTGGACCAGCTCCCACAGATCCTCCGGCGACCGGACCCCGCCCGGATACCTGCAGGCCATCCCCACGATCGCCAGGGGCTCGTGCGCCCCGTCCTCGATCTCGCGGAGCCGGCGGCGCGCCTGGCGCAGATCGGCGGTCGCGCGCTTGAGATAGTCGGTGAGCTGCTCGTCGGTCGCCATATCGCCCTCGTCTGTCTGATCGCTGATCTGCCGTGGTCAGGGGTTGCCGAGTTCCTCGTCGAGGAGCGCGAACAGTTCCTCGTGGGTGGCGGAGTCCAGATCCACCTCGTCGGTGTCGCGCGGTCCGCCGGCGGCCGCCAGCAGTTCGTCGTGCCTCCGCAGCAGGGCACGCAGTCGTTCGGCCACGCGGGCGTCCTCGAGCGCGCCGGGCGGCACCGTCGGCAGGAGGATCTCCAGGCGCTCCAGGTCGGCCAGCACGGGATGCGCACCGCCTTCTCCCGCCGGCAGGAACTCCCGGAGCAGGTGATCGGCGAGCGCGGCCGCCGAGGGGTGGCTGAAGACGAGCGTCGCGGGGAGCCGCAGGCCTGTCGCCGCGGCGAGGCGGTTGCGGAACTCGACAGCGGTGAGCGAGTCGAACCCCAACTCCTTGAAGGCGCGTTCGGCCGGCACCGCCTCGGGCCCGGCGTGACCGAGCGCCGCGGCCGCGTGCGTTCGGACCAGGTCGAGGATGACCCTGCGCCGTTCCGGTTCGGGCAGCCCGGCAAGGCGCGCCGCCAGGTCATCCGCCGGCGCGCCGGTGGGCTCCCCGTCGGCGGAGCGGACGAGCACGCGCGCCTCCACCAGGTCCTGCACGAGCGCCATGGGACGGGTGCCCACCGTTGTGGCCAGGTGTTCCCAGTCCACCTCGCCCACCGCGAGATAGGTCTCGTCGTGGTCGAGCGCCTGCCCCAGGGCGTCGACCGCGAGAGCGGGATCGATCACGGACGCGCCGCGCCTGCGCAGGCGTGCCTCGATCCCGGGTTCCGCGATGCCGCCGCCATCCCAGTGCCCCCAGGCGATCGATGTCGCGGTCAGGCCCTGCGCCCGGCGTGCCCGCGCGAGGCCGTCGAGGAACGCGTTGCCCGGGGCGTAGTTGCCCTGACCCGCGATGCCGATGGTGCCCGCGAAGGAGGAGAACAGCACGAACGCCGACAGATCCAGGTCGAGGGTGAGCTCGTGCAGGTGCAGCGCGCCGCCCGCCTTGGTTCGCAGAACCCCGTCCATGCGATCGGGGGTCAGGGAGTCGAGCACCCCGTCGTCGAGCACGGCCGCGGTGTGCACCACGGCCGTGAGCGGCAGGTCGGCGGGCACCGCGGCCAGCAGAGTCGCCACGGCGTCCCGGTCGGTGATGTCGCAGGGCGCGACGGTGACCCGCGTGCCCAGCCCCTCCAACTCGGCCACGAGTTCCTCCGCACCGGGAGCGCCCAGGCCGCGCCGGCTGACCAGCAGCAGGTGCTCGGCCCCCTGTCGGGCGAACCAACGGGCGGTGTGCCCGCCGAGCGAGCCGGTGCCGCCGGTGATCAGCACGGTGCCGGCAGGACTCCACCTGCGGGCCGGCTCACGCCCGCCGGCCGGCGCACGGACGAGCCGCCGGCCGAACAGGCCCTGCGCCCGCACGGCCAGCTCGTCCTCCTCGCCGGGCGCGGTCAGGGCCAGACCGAGCCGCTCGACGATGCCCGCGTCGCAGACCTCGGGTAGGTCGACCAGACCGCCCCAACGCTGCGGCTGCTCCGCCGAGACCACCCGGCCCAGCCCCCACAGCATCGCCTGCGCGGGAGCCGCCACCGGATCGGCGGTGCCGACCGAGACGGCTCCCCGGGTGAGGCACCAGAGTGGGGCCGCGATTCCCACCTGGTCCAGGGCCCCGAGCAGACCCATGGTCCGCGCCAGACCGGAGGGCAGGACGTGGTGACCCGCACCCGGGGTCTCGGCGAGGGCCAGCAGCGACAGCACGGCCGCGGGTTCTCCGCCGGCCAGCACCGCGGGTTCTCCGCCGGCCAGCACCGCGGGTTCTCCGCCGGCCAGCACCGCGCGCAGCGGAGCGGCGATCGCCTCCACCGACAGATCACGCGGGTCCAGGCTGACCTGGACGGTCCTGTGGCCGGCACGCTCAAGGGCGCGGACCGACGTCGCGACCGCCTCATCGTCGGCCAACTCACCGGGAACGACGAGCAGCCAGGTGCCCGGTCGCGTGGTTGCCGTCTTCTCCGGCAGCGGGCGCCAGCTCAGCCGGTAGCGCCAGGAGTCCAGGACCGAATGCTTGCGCTGGCCCTCGCGCCAGGACGCCAGGGCGGGTAGCACCGCGTCCAGGGGCTCTTCCAGGCCGGCGCCTTCCAGGTCCAGGGCCGCCACGAGCGAGGTGGCGTCCTGGTCCTCGACCGCGGCCCAGAACCGGGCCTCCCCCGGACCGGCCGCGGTCTTCGTCGGCCGCTCCGGCACGGCGTCGAGCCAGTGGCGCTGGCGTTGGAAGGGGTAGGTGGGCAAATCCACCCGCCCGGCACCCACACCCTCGAAAACCACCCCCCAATCCACCTCAACACCCCGAACATAAACCTCACCCAACGACATCAACAACCGCCGCAAACCCCCATCACCCCTACGCAACGACCCCACCACAACCACCGACTGACCACACTCATCCACCGTCTCCTGCAACGCCGGCACCAACACCGGATGCGGACTAACCTCCACCAACGCCCGATGCCCATCACCCACCAAACCCCGAACCCGATCCTCCAACAACACCGTCTCCCGCAAATTCCGAACCCAATACTCAGCACCCAACTCCGCCGTATCCAACAAACCACCAGTCACCGTCGAATGAAACGGAACCCCACCCGAAACCGGCACCACCGACCCCAACACCTCAAGCAACCGCTCCCGCACCCCATCCACCTGCACCGAATGCGACGCATAATCCACCGGAACCCACCGCACCCGAACCCCACCAGCCTCACACTCAGCCACCAACTCCACCAACGCACCACGCTCACCCGACACCACCGTCGACCGCGGACCATTCACCGCCGCCACCGACACCACACCCCCCCACCGCCCCAACCGACCCCGCAACTCCCCCACCGACAAACCCACCGACACCATCGCACCCAAGGCCGCCAACGACTCCCCAATCACCCGACTCCGCAACGCCACCACCCGCGCACCATCCTCCAACGACAAACCACCAGCCACCACCGCCGCCGCAATCTCACCCTGGCTATGCCCCACCACCGCAGCAGGCCGCACACCAAACGAAACCCACACCTCCGCCAACGACACCATCACCGCCCACAACACCGGCTGCACCACATCAACCCGCTCCAACGACGGCGCCCCCTCAACACCACGAAGCACATCAAACAACGACCACCCCGTAAACGGCACAAGCGCCGCCGCACACTCCGCCATCCGCCCCGCAAAAACCCCCGACTCCCCCAACAACTCCACCGCCATACCCACCCACTGCGACCCCTGCCCAGGAAACACAAAAACGGGGCTCAATTCTTCGGGGGCGTGCCCCCGAATGGCTTCGACACCGCCGGACACGACCGATTCCAGCCCGCGGGCGAATTCGTCCCGTCCCTGCGCGACCACGACGGCCCGGTGCGCGAAGGCCGAACGCGTCGTGGCCAGGGACAGGCCGAGGTCGGTGACGGATGTGGTGTCGAGAACGGCGCGCAGGTCCGCGGCCCTGGCTCGCAGGGCGTCCTCGTCCTTGGCCGAGAGCACCATCGGCAGCGCCTGGGGCGGCACGGGGCGCTCGGCCTTGGCCGGAGGGAGGTCCGGCGCCTGCTCCAGGATGACGTGGGCATTGGTGCCCGACACCCCGAACGAGGAGACCCCGGCCCTGCGTGGCCGCCGGGTCTCCGGCCAGGGCTGCGCCTCCGCGAGCAGTCGGATCGCCCCGGACGGCCAGTCGATGTGCGGCGACGGCGCGTCGACGTGCAGCGTCTTCGGCAGCACGCCGTGGCGCAGGGCAAGCACCATCTTGATCACCCCGGCGACACCGGCGGCGGCCTGGGTGTGGCCGATGTTCGACTTCAGCGACCCCAGCCACAGCGGACGGTCCGCCGGGCGGTCCTGCCCGTACGTCGCCAGCAGGGCGCCCGCCTCGATCGGATCACCGAGGGTGGTGCCCGTCCCGTGTGCCTCGACCGCGTCCACGCCGTCGGGGGTGAGCCCCGCGTTGGCCAGCGCCTGCCGAATCACCCGTTGCTGGGACGGGCCGTTCGGCGCCGTCAGGCCGTTGCTGGCCCCGTCCTGGTTGACGGCACTGCCGCGCACCACCGCGAGGATCTCGCGACCGTTGCGCAGGGCGTCCGACAGACGTTCCACAAGCAGCACCCCGACGCCCTCACCCCAGCCGGTGCCGTCGGCGGCGGCCGCGAACGGCTTGCACCGGCCGTCCGGGGCCAGGCCGCGCTGCCGGCTGAACTCCACGAAGGCGACCGGCGTCGACATCACCGCCGCGCCTCCGACCAGGGCCAGGGAGCATTCGCCCTGACGCAGTGACTGAGCGGCGAGGTGCAACGCGACCAGGGACGACGAGCAGGCCGTGTCGACGGTGATCGCGGGACCCTCGAACCCGAAGGTGTACGAGATTCGACCGGACACCACGCTTGCCGCGTTGCCGGTGGTGAGGTAGCCCTCGCTGAGCTCCGGCGCGTTGGACAGCAGCGTCACGTAGTCCTGGCCGTGGGTGCCCGCGAAGACCCCGGTGCGGCTGCCCCGCAGGCTCGCCGCGTCGATCCCGGCCCGCTCGATCGCCTCCCAGGCCGTCTCCAGCAGCAGCCGCTGCTGCGGGTCCATCGCCAGCGCCTCGCGCGGCGAGATCCCGAAGAAGCCCGCGTCGAACTCCGCGGCGTCGTAGAGGAACGCGCCTTCCTTCACGTAGGTGGTGCCAAGCCGGGTCGGGTCGGCGTCGTAGAGCGCCTCCAGGTCCCAGCCACGGTCGGACGGGAACGCCGAGACGGCGTCCGTGCCGGAGGAGAGCAACCGCCACATCGCCTCGGGCGATCGCGCGCCGCCCGGGAACCGGCACGCCATGCCCACGATCGCGATCGGCTCGTCGGCCGGTGCGGCGCTCACGACGGACACCGCGGAACCCCGTACACCGAGGAGTTCCTCGCGCAGGTGCGCGGCGAGTGCCGCGGGACTGGGCCGGTCGAACACGAGCGTCGCGGGCAGCCGGAGCCCGGTCGCGGACCCCAGCCTGTTGCGCAGCTCCAGTGCGGTGAGCGAGTCGAAGCCCAGCTCCTTGAACGCCTGGTCGGCGCGGACCGCGTCGGGCGAGGCGTGGCCGAGCACCGCCGCGGCCTGGGTGCGGACCAGATCGAGCAGGGTCCGTACCTGTTCCGTGGCCGGCATTCGCGCGAGCCGGTCGGCCAGCCCGGCGGAGTCACCGGACCCGGCGTCGGCCTGGCGCCGCGCCGGAGCGCGCAGCAGCCCTCTCAGCAGCGGCGAGACCTCCGCCCCGGTTCGGCTGCGCAACGCGGCCAGATCCAGACGCAGCGGGACCAGCACTGGCTCGGGACGTGACCCCGCCTCGTCCAGCAGAGCGAGGCCTTCCGCCGAGGACAGCGGTGCCACCGCCGAGCGGCTCAACCGGTGGCGGTCGGCCTCCACGAGGTGGCTGGTCATCGCCGTCTCCTGCGCCCACAGCCCCCAGGCCAGCGACTGCGCGGGCAGGCCCTGCCGGCGTCGGGCGTACGCCAGCGCGTCGAGGAAGGCGTTCGCCGCCGCGTAGTTGGCCTGCCCGGCACCGCCGACGGTCCCGGCGGCGGAGGAGAACAGCACGAACGCCGCGAGATCGGCGTCCCGGGTCAGCTCGTGCAGGTGCAGGGCCGCGTCGACCTTGGGACGGAACACGCTGTCGATCCGGTCCGCGGTGAGGGACCCGACGACGCCGTCGTCGAGCACTCCCGCCGCGTGCACGACGGCGGTCAGCGGGTGGCCGGCGGGGACGGCGTCGAGCAGCCGGCGCACGGCCTCGCGGTCGGCCATGTCGCACGCGGTCACCGTCACGTCGGCGCCCAGCTCCCGCAGCTCGACGACCAGCTCTTGCGCCCCCTGCGCCGCCGGGCCGCGGCGGCTGGCGAGCAGCAGTCGCCGCACCCCGTGCTCGGCCACCAGGTGCCGGGCGACAAGCCTCCCGAGGGTGCCGGTGCCGCCGGTGACGAGGACCGTCCCGTTCGGGTCCATGGGTGCGGGCGGGAGGGTCAGGACGATCTTGCCGGTGTGGCGCGCCTGGCTGAGGAACCGGAAGGCGTCTCTGGACGCACGCAGATCCCACGAGGTGATCGGGAGCGGACGCAGCGCGCCGAGTTCGAACAGCTCGAGGATCTCGCCGAGCATGGCCGCGACCCGGCCCGGACCGGCCTCGGCGAGGTCGAAGGCACGATAGGCCACGCCGGGACAATCGGCGGCGACGCGCTCCGGGTCGCGCAGGTCGGTCTTGCCCATCTCCACGAACCGCCCGCCGCGCGGCAGCAGCCGCAACGAGGCGTCGACGAAGTCGCCGGCCAGGCTGTTGAGGACCACGTCCATGCCCGCACCGCCTGTCGCGTCGGCGAAGGCGTCCTCGAAATCGACGGTACGGGACGAGGCGAGATGCCCCTCGTCCAGGCCGAACCCGGTCAGCGCGTCCCACTTGCCGGGGCTCGCCGTCCCGAACACCTCGGCCTTCCAGTGCCTGGCCAGTTGGACGGCAGCCATGCCCACCCCACCGGCGGCGGCGTGGATGAGCACGCGCTCGCCGGCGCGTAGCCCGGCGAGGTCGTGCAGCGCGTAGTACGCGGTGAGGAAGGCCGTGGGGACCGAGGCGGCTTCGGCGAAGGTCCATCCGCCGGGCATCCGGGCGACCAGGTCCCGCTCGGTCACCGCCAGCGGCCCGAAGGCGCCGTCGAAGACGCCCATGACGCGGTCACCCGGTGCGAGGTCGGTGACGCCCGGACCGGTCTCGACGACGACTCCGGCGCCCTCACTGCCCAGCGGCCGGAGGTCAGGGACGAGCCCGAGCGCCAGCACGACGTCCCTGAAGTTGAGCCCGGCCGCGCGCAGCGCCACCCGCACCTGCCCGGGACGCAGATCAGCGGTGGCCTCCGGCGCGGGGACCGGCGTGAGGCCGTCCACCGTGCCCCTCGTCGGCACGTCCAGCCGCCAGGGCGAACCGTCCGTGGGGAGTTCGATCGTGCCGGGCGCCGACCGTGCGGCCTGTTCCAGCCGGGGGACGAGAACACCGCCCGAGCGGACCGCCAGCTGCGGTTCGTGCCCGGCCAGGGCCAGGGCCGCCGCCACCGCGGTCCCTTCGGCGGCCGGGTCGAGATCGAGCAGGGTGAACTGGTCCGGGTTCTCGGTCTGCGCGGACCGCACCAGCCCCCAGGCCGCCGCGTTCGCGAGGTCGGGCACGCCTTCGCCCGAACGCGTGGCCACCGCGCCGCGGGTGACCAGGACCAGTCGCGACGCGTCCGGCCGGTCCTCTGCCAACCACCACGTGACCAGCTCCAGCGCGTGGCCGGCGGCCGCGCGCACCGACTCCGGCAACGGGGCCGCCGGCGGGCAGGCGACGAGGACGAGGTCCGCGTCCGGCAGCTCGCCCGGCTTCGGCACGGAGACCACGTCGTGGCCCGCCGCCCGCAGCGCCTCGGCGAGCCCTTCCTCGTCACGCCCCACCAGGGCGCAGCGGATCGGCGCGGTGTCGGTTGGCGCCGGGACGGGCCTCCAGTCCAGCCGGAACAGGGAATTCGGGTGGGTCGCGGCCGACCCGCGCAGCTGCCCCGGATCCACCGGGCGCAGTGCGAGTGACCGGACGGACGCGACGGGCGTGCCGGATCCGTCGGCGAGCTGCACGCTCACCGCCTCCGGCCCCACCGCGGCCAGTCTGACGCGCAGCACGGACGCGCCGGTTGCCCACAGGGACACCCCGCTCCAGGCGAACGGCAGCGCACCTCCCCCTTCGGCACCGGCCAGGCCGGAGGCGCCGATGGCGTGCAGGGCCGCGTCGAGCAGGGCCGGGTGCAGCCCGAAGGGCTGGGTGCCCAGATCCCCGTTCTCCGCACGGACTGCCTCGGCGAACACCTCGTCGCCGCGCCGCCAGAGTCCCTTCAGCCCTTGGAAGGCGGGCCCGTACACGAAGCCGGACCGGGCTGCCTGGGGGTAGAAGTCCGAGACGTCCACGGCCACCGCGTCGCTGGGCGGCCAGGCGGAGAAGTCGAAGTCCGCCGGTTCGGCCGCCGGGGCCAGCGCGCCGACGGCGTGCCTGGTCCACAACGCCTCGGCCGGCGCCTCCCAGGGCCGGGAGTGCGCGGTGAACGTTGCCTGGCCGTCGTCTCCTCGACTGACCCTGACCTGGAGCGCGACGGCGCCCTCATCGGGCAGCGCCAGGGGTTCCTCGATCACCAACTCGTCGACCAGGCCGCAGCCGACCTGATCGCCCGCCACCACCGCGAGCTCGACGAAGGCGGTACCGGGTAGCAGGACCGTCCCGTGCACCGCGTGGTCGGCGAGCCACGGTTGGGCCTTCAGTGAGAGCCTGCCGGTCAGGACGAGACCGCCGTCCTCGGCCAGGTCGACAGCGGCTCCGAGCAGTGGGTGCCGCGGCGCGGTCAGTCCCGCGGAGCCGAGGTCGCCGGGGCCTCCGGCGGCTTCCAGCCAGTACCGCGCGCGCTGGAAGGGATAGGTGGGTAGGGCGACCTTCCGGGCCTGGACGCCCTCGAACGCAGGCCGGAAGTCCACGGCCGTGCCCCGCGTGTGGAGCTCGCCGGCCGACAGCAGGAACCGCCGCAGGCCGCCCTCGTTGCGGCGCAGCGTGCCCACGACGGGGATGGACGGGTCCCCGAGACTGTCGGCGACCGCGGAGGTGAGTACCGGATGCGCACTGACCTCGACGAACGCTCCGGTTCCCCGAGCGCCGAGCGCCTTGACGGCCGACTCGAAGTCGACGGGATGCCGCAGGTTGCGGTACCAGTACCCGGCGTCGAGACCGGTCCCGTCGGCCAGTTCGCCGTCGAGGGTGGAGTAGAACGGCACCGAGGCGGCAACCGGCTGCAGGTCGGCCAGCAGGTCGAGCAGCGGCTCCCGGAGCCGTTCCACCTGCGGCGAGTGCGAGGCGTAGTCCACCGGGATCCGGCGGGCCCGCACACCCTCGGACTCCCAGCTGGCGACGAGCTGGTCGAGGTCTTCCGGCGGACCGGAGACCACCACGGACGCGGGCCCGTTCACGGCCGCCACGTCGACCCGGCCACCGTACCCGGCGAGCCGTGCCTGGACCTCCGGGGCGGGCAGCGCCACCGACGCCATGCCCCCGGCACCGGCCAGCACCTGGCCGATGAGCCGACTCCGCAGGGCGACCACGCGCGCGGCGTCCTCCAGGCTCAGCGCCCCGGCCACGCAGGCTGCCGCGATCTCCCCCTGCGAGTGGCCCACCACGGCCGCCGGCTCGACGCCGTAGGAGCGCCACAGCTCCGCGAGCGAGACCATCACCGCGAACGACACCGGCTGCACCACGTCGACCCGGTCGAGCGAGGGCGCGCCCGGGTCGCCGCGGACGACGTCGAGCAACGACCAGTCCGTGTACGGGGCCAGCGCGTCGGCACACTGCCGCAGCCGTTGCGCGAACACCGGCGCCGAGTCCAGGAGTTCCGCCGCCATGCCTGGCCACTGGGCTCCCTGGCCGGGGAACACGTACACCGTCGTGGACCGGTCGGAGGCCAGACCCCGCGCCAGCCCCGCGGCCTCGGCGCCGGAGGCGAGCGCGGCGAGGGCACCGCGTAGTTCGTTCTGGTCGGCGGCCACCACGACCGCCCGGTGTTCCAGCGCGGAGCGCGTCTGAAGCAGGGACAGGCCGATCCCGGCCCGCGCGGGCTCCGCCTCCAGTTGGGCGGCCAACCGCTGCGCCTGGGCGCGCAGGGCGGCGTCGCTCCTGGCGGTGATCACCCACGGGAGTACGGCCGAGGTCTCCGCCTCCGGGACGGGTTCCGCTCCCGGGGGTCCCTGTTCGAGGATCGCGTGCGCGTTGGTGCCCGACACCCCGAACGAGGAGACACCCACGCGGCGCGGGCGCCCGGTCGCCGGCCACGGCCGGGCCTCGGTCAGCAACTCCACCGCACCCGAGGACCAGTCCACGTGCGGGGACGGCTCGTCGACGTGCAGGGTCCTCGGCAGCATCCCGTGCCGCATGGCCAGGACCATCTTGATCACGCCGGCAACGCCTGCGGCTGCCTGGGTGTGGCCGAGGTTCGACTTGATCGAGCCGAGCCACAGCGGCGCGTCCGCCGGACGGTCCTGTCCGTAGGTCGCCAGCAGAGCCTGGGCTTCGATCGGGTCACCGAGGGTCGTGCCCGTGCCATGGGCCTCGACCGCGTCCACCTCGGTCGCGTCCAGTCCCGCCGAGGCGAGCGCCTGGCGGATGACCCGCTGCTGCGAGGGGCCGTTGGGCGCGGTGAGCCCGTTGCTCGCGCCGTCCTGGTTGACGGCGCTGCCCCGCACCACGGCGAGGATCTCGTGGCCGTTGCGGCGGGCGTCCGACAGGCGCTCCAGCAACAGCATGCCCACGCCTTCACCGAAACCGGCGCCGTCGGCCGCCGCCGCGAAGGCCTTGCTCCGGCCGTCCGGGGACAGGCCGCGCTGACGGCTGAACTCGCGGAACAGCGCGGGGGTGGACATCACGCTGACACCGCCGGCGAGGGCCAGCGAGCACTCGCCGCGGCGTAGCGCCTGAGCCGCGAGATGCAGGGCCACCAGGGAGGACGAGCAGGCCGTGTCCACACTGACGGCAGGGCCCTCGAAGCCGAAGGTGTAGGAGATCCGGCCCGAAGCCACGCTGGCGGCGCTGCCGTTGCCCAGGTGGCCCTCGAAGCCCTCCATTCCGGACGGCAGTCTGGCGGCGTAGTCGTTGTACATGATCCCGGAGAACACCCCGGTGTCGCTGCCGCGCAGCGTCGCCGGGTCGATGCCGGCCCGCTCCAGGACTTCCCAGGTGGTCTCCAGCAGCAGCCGCTGCTGCGGGTCGATGGCCAGCGCCTCGCGCGGGGAGATCGCGAAGAACGCCGCGTCGAACGCGTCGGCCTCGTAGAGGAAGCCGCCTTCGGTCACGTACGACTTTCCGGGGCGGTCCGGGTCCGGGTCGAACAGATCCTCCGGCCAGCCCCGGCCGGTGGGGAAGGCGCCGATCGCGTCCACGCCGGAGTCCAGCAGCCGCCACAACTCCTCCGGGTTGCTCACCCCGCCGGGGTACCGGCAGGCCATCGCCACGATCGCGACCGGTTCGTCGACGGCGGCCGCGACGCGGGAGGTCGCGCTCACCGGTGTCCCCCCGGCGAGCCGCTGCTGCAGGTGCCGGGCGACGGCGGCCGGGGTGGGGTGGTCGAAGACGAGGGTGGCCGGCAGGACGAGCCCGCTCGCGGAGGCCAGCCGGTTGCGGAGTTCCAGTGCGGTAAGCGAGTCGAAGCCGAGCTCCCGGAAGGCCCGCTCGGCGCCGATGGTGTCCGAAGCCGCATGGCCGAGGACGGCGGCCGCCTCGTTCCTGACGAGGTCCGTCAGCGCGTTGCGCTGTTCGGCCTCGGGCAGGGACACCAGCCGCGCGCTCAGTGCGGAGCCTCCGTCACTACCGGATCGGGCGGTCCGTCGCATGGTCTGCCGGACGAGCGATCGCAGCACCGCGGGCAGTGCCGCGGGGTCCGGGTGGGCGCGCAGCGCGGCGAGGTTCACCGGGCTGGCCAGGAGCGCGGCCTCGGCCGGGTCGTCGGCCCGGCCGAGGGCGGTGTCGAGCAACGCGAGCCCGGCAGCGGCCGACAGCGGAACCATTCCGGCCCGGGCGTGCCGGGCCAGCCCCTGCTCGTCGAGATCGGCGGTCAGGCTGCTGCGCTGTTCCCAGAAACCCCACGCCAGGGACCGTCCGGGCCGGCCGCGTGCCACCCGGACCTGAGCCAGCGCGTCCAGGAAGGCGTTGGCCGCCGCATAGGCGCCCTGACCGGCGGTGCCCAACGTCCCCGCGGCCGAGGAGAACAGGACGAAGTCGGCGAGATCCAGGTCGGCGGTGAGCTCGTCGAGGTGGCGCGCACCGTCCACCTTCGCGCCCAGCACCTTCCCGATCCCGTCCGGCGTCAGCGACTCGACGACGCCGTCGTCCAGCACGCCGGCGGCGTGCACCACGGCGGTCAGCGGATGCTGCGCGGGAACCCGCGCCAGCAGCTCCGCGACGGCTTCGCCGTCGGCCACGTCGCAGGCTACGATCGCGACCTCGGCGCCGGACTCCCGCAGCTGCGCGGCGAGGGCGGCAGCACCGTCCGCGTCCGGGCCCCGCCGGCCCGCCAGGAGGAGGTGCCGGACGCCGTGCTCGGCCACGAGATGACGGGCGACAAGCCCTCCGAGGGTGCCGGTGCCCCCGGTGATCAGGACGGTGCCGTCCGGGTCCCACCGGAGGGGACGGGAATCGGTCCTGGCCACCCGGACCAGGCGGGGCACCCGCAGGTGCTCGGCACGCAGGGCGAGCTGAGGCTCCCCCGAGGCCATCGCCCGGGGCAGCAGATCGTGGTCGTCGCCGGTGCGGACGTCCGCGAGGACGAACCTGCCGGGGTGCTCGGCCTGGGCCGACCGCACGAGCCCCCAGACGGCCGCGTGCGCCGGATCCGGGACCTCGCCCGGCTCGGCCGCCACCGCGCCCCGGGTGACCACGACCAGCCTGGACGCCTCGGGCCGCTCCTGCGCGAGCCAGGACCGCATCTCCTCCAGCACCTGGCCGACGCACTCCCCGGCCTGGCCGTCGCGGACGACAATCCGGCTGTCCGCGGTGTCGTCCTGGCTGATCGCGGTGTCGTCCTGGCTGTCCGCGGTGTCGTCCGCTTCGGCGGGAAGGACGGCTGCCACCCAGTCGAGGCGGAAGAGGGAATCGGCGCCGCCGCTGGCATCGCGCACCTGATCGGCGGAGACCGGACGCACCGCGAGGGCCTCCGCCGAGAACACCGGCGCCCCGTCCGCGTCGGCGGCGAGCACCGCGACGGTGCCGGGGCCGGTGACCGACAGCCGGACGCGCAGCGCCGTGGCGCCGACCGAGTGCAGGCGTACCCCGCGCCACGAGAACGGCAGCCCGCTCTGGCCCTCGGGACCCGTGCCGAGCGCGTGCAGGGCCGCGTCGAGCAGTGCGGGGTGCACACCGAACCGGGGGGCGTCGGCGACGGCCGGCTCGGGCAGCGCGGCCTCCGCGAAGATGTCGTCGTCGCGCCGCCAGACCGCCCGCAGCCCCTGGAAGACCGATCCGTAGTCGAAACCGGAGGCCTCGGCGAGCTCGTAGAAGCCCGCGGCGTCGCCGGGCACGGCGTCGGCCGGGGGCCAGGCGGCCAGGTCGGGTACGTCGACAACGGGACCGTTGCTCAGCGTGCCCTCGGCGTGGAGTGTCCAGCCGTCGTCGTCGGCCGCGTCCTCCCGCTGGGAGTAGACGCCGATGGACCGTCTTCCCGACTCGTCGGCTCCACCCACCAGAACCTGGAGGCGGATCGCCCCGTGCTCCCCGACGGTCAGCGGATGCGACAGGGTCAGCTCGTCGATGCGGTCGCACCCGACGTGGTCGCCCGCCTGGATCGCGAGATCCACGAACGCGGTACCCGGCAACAGGACGAGGCCGTGCACGACGTGGTCGGCGAGCCACGGCTGGCCGGGTACGGAGATCCGTCCCGTGAGCAGGGCCTGACCGTCGGCCTGGCTGATGACGGCGCCCAGCAGCGGGTGCTCGCTCGTCCGCAACCCGAACGACGTCGGGTCGCCGGACGGGTCCGTCTCCAGCCAGTACCGCTCGCCTTGGAAGGCGTAGGTCGGCAGGTGCTCCGCACCGCCCGGCTCACCCGTGAAGGCCGCGCCCCAGTCGACGTCGACACCCCCGACGTGGGCCTCGGCGAGCGAGGTCAGGAAGCGTGGCCAGCCGCCCTCGTCGCGGCGCAGCGTCCCGAGCACCGCGGCACCGGCCTGCGTGGCGTCGGAGGTCTCCTGGAGCCCCGGCACGAGCACCGGGTGAGGGCTGATCTCGATCAGGGCCCGCGGCCCCTCGGTCAGCAGGCCGCGGACGGTCTCCTCCAGCCGGACGGTCTGGCGCAGGTTCCGCACCCAGTACCCGGCGTCCAGGCCCGCCGTGTCCAGCCGGCCTCCGGTGACTGTCGAGTGGAACGGGACGGTCCCGGTGCGAGGGGTGATCGGCGCGAGCACGTCGAGCAGGCGTTCGCGCAGCCCGTCCACCTGGCCCGAGTGCGAGGCGTAGTCGACCGGCACCCGGCGCGCCCGGATTCCCTCTGCCTCGCAGGCGACGAGGAGTTCCTCGATCGCGGCCGGCTCTCCGGAGACGACGGCCGAGGCGGGGCCGTTCACCGCGGCCACCGACACCCTGCCCGGCCAGCGTGCCGCCAGCGCCTCCGCGTGCTCCTCGCCCAGCGCGACCGACACCATCCCGCCGCGCCCGGCCAGCGACTCGGCGATCACCTGGCTGCGCAACGCGACGACTCGGGCGCCGTCCTCCAGCGACAACCCGCCCGCCACCACGGCCGCGGCGATCTCGCCCTGGCTGTGCCCGATGACGGCGGCCGGCCGCACGCCGAACGAGCGCCACACCTCGACGAGGGAGACCATGACAGCCCAGAGGACGGGCTGGACCACGTCCACCCGGTCCAGCGGCGGCGCTCCTGCGCTGCCGCGCACGACGTCGAGCAGCGACCAGTCGGTGAACGGCGCGAGGGCAGCCGCGCAGGCCGCCATGCGGTCCGCGAACACGGGTGAGTCGTCCAGTAGCTCGACCGCCATCCCCGCCCACTGCGAACCCTGGCCGGGGAACACGAAGACCACTTCTCCGCCCGCCTCCGCGACACCGCGGACCAGACCGGCGGCGCTGTCACCCGCCGCGAGCGCGTCCAGTGCCCGGGCCAGGGATTCGCGGTCCCCCCCGATGGCGACGGCGCGGTGGTCGAAGGTGGAGCGCAGGGTGGCGAGTGCGTGCCCCACCGAGGCCGGATCGGTCGCGCTGTCGAGGAGCACGCGCAGGCGGGCGGCCTGGTCGCGGAGCGCCGGACCACTCTTCGCCGACAGTGGCCAGGGCGTCGCCGGGAGACGGGTCGCCGAGGGTGGCGCCGCCTCGTCCGCGGCGGGCGCCTCCTCGAGGATGAGGTGGGCGTTGGTGCCGGACACGCCGAACGCCGACACGCCGGCCCGGCGCGGATGCCCCGTCTCCGGCCACGGGCGGCCGTCGGTCAGCAGCCGGACACCTCCGGACGACCAGTCCACATGGGGTGACGGCTCGTCCACGTGCAGGGTTTTCGGCAGCGCCGCGTGCCGCAGCGCCATGACCATCTTGATCACGCCCGCGACCCCCGCGGCGGCCTGCGTGTGACCGATGTTCGACTTCAGCGATCCGAGCCAGAGCGGGCGGTCCTCAGGTCGGCCCCTGCCGTAGACCGCGAGCAGCGCCCCGGCCTCGACCGGATCGCCGAGGCGGGTGCCGGTGCCGTGCGCCTCGACGGCGTCCACCTCGGCGGCGGCCAGGCCCGCGCTCGCCAGCGCCCGCCGGATCACCCGCTGCTGCGACGGGCCGTTCGGGGCGGTCAGGCCGCTGCTCGCGCCGTCCTGGTTGATCGCGCTTCCCCTGATCACCGCGAGTACGGGGTGGCCGTTGCGGCGCGCGTCGGACAGGCGCTCCAGGACGAGCAGACCCACGCCCTCGGCCCATCCGGTGCCGTCGGCCGACGCCGAGAAGGCCTTGCACCGCCCGTCCGCGGACAGCGCGCGCTGGCGACTGAACTCGACGAAGGTCAGCGGTGTCGGCATGACCGTCACCCCGCCGGCCAGGGCCAGCGAGCACTCGCCCTGCCGCAGCGACTGCGCCGCCAGGTGCAGCGTCACCAGCGACGACGAGCACGCCGTGTCGACGGTCACCGCGGGCCCTTCGAGGCCGAACGTGTAGGAGATCCGGCCGGAGGCGACGCTGGCGGTGTTGCCGGTCAGGACGTAGCCCGAGACGGCCTCGTTGTCCTGAAGTCGTCCGGAGCCGTAGTCCTCGTAGGTCATGCCCACGAAGACACCCGTCTGGCTGCCCCGGACCGACTCCGGGGCGATGCCCGCCCGTTCGAGGGCCTCCCAGGCGGTCTCCAGGAGGAGCCGCTGCTGCGGGTCCATGGCCAGCGCCTCGCGCGGGGAGATCCCGAAGAACCCCGCGTCGAAGTTCGCGGCGTCGTGGAGGAAACCGCCTTCGACGACGTAGGTCTTGCCGGGGCCGTCCGGGTCGGGGTCGTAGAGGGAGTGCACGTCCCAGCCGCGGTTCGCCGGGAACCGGGAGATCGCGTCGCCGCCCGAGGCCACCAGCCGCCACAGATCCTCGGGCGAGCGGACGCCCCCGGGGAAACGGCAGCCGATGCCGACGACCGCCACCGGCTCGTGTTCCCGCCCCTCAAGCTCGCGGACCCGTTCGTGCGCATCGTCGAGGTCGGCAGTGACCCGCCTCAGGTACTCGAGCAGCCGCTCTTCGTTTCCCATCACTGGTCACCCTTTTTCGTGCCGTACTTCTGGTCGATGTAGTCGAAGAGCTCGTCCTGGGATGCCGAGTGCACGGCCGAAGCCGGCCCGTCGTCACCGGGTGGTGGGACGTCGAGGGCGGTCAGCAGGCCGCGCAACCTGACGGCCAGTGCCTGGCGTGTCTCCCCGTCCGCGGCGTCGACGGCGTTCTCCAGCAGCGCGAAGCCGGCCATGAGGTCGTCCGCTGCGGAGGCTGCCTCGTCGAGCACCACCTCCACGAGATGCCGGGACAGGGCCGCGACGGTGGGATGGTCGAACACCAGGGTCGCCGGCAGCTCGTGACCGGTGACCGCGCTCATCCGGGTCCGCAGCTCGACGGCGGTGACCGAGTCCATGCCGAGTTCGAGGAATCCGCGTTCGGTCTGCAGGGTTCGCGGAGTCGCGTGCCCCAGGACCGACGCCGCGTGTTTGCGGACGAGGTCCACCATGTGGGCCTCGCGTTCCGCTTGTGGCAGCGCAAGCAGCCGCTGTCGCAGGGTGAGGGTGTCGGCGCCCCGCACCGGGTCCCCCTGGGTCAGCACTTCCACTGCTGCCTGCCCCAGCTGCGCCGGTGGTGTTCCCGGCTTCGGGACGTCGAGCCAGTAGCGGTGGTGCTCGAAGGCGTAGGTCGGAAGGGCGACCCGCAGCGCGCCGGTGCCCTCGAACGCGCGGACCCACTCGACGTCCCAACCCCGGACGTGCAGCGCGGCAAGCGCCGTCAGAACGGTGTCGGCCTCGGCGCGGCCGGGCCGCAGCAGGGGTACGGACAGCGTCTCCCGAACTCCACCGATACCGTCCCGGGCCATCGCGGTGAGGACGCCGTCCGGGCCGAGCTCGACGTACGCGGTGACGCCTTCGGCATCGAGCACCCGGACACCGTCATGGAACCGCACGGCCTGCCGCACATGGCGTACCCAGTACTCCGGCGAGCAGAGCTGGTCGCCCGGGGCTGGCGCACCTGTCACGTTCGACACGACCGGAATGCGCGGAGGGTGGAAGTCCAGGCCCTCCAGCACGGTCCGGAACGCGTCGAGCATGCCCTCCATGAGGTGGGAGTGGAAGGCGTGGCTCACCTGTAGCCGCTTGGTCTTGCGGCCCGTCTCGAGCCAGTGCCGCGCCGTGGCCGACACCGCGTCCTCGTCGCCGGACAGGACGACCGAGGACGGGCCGTTGACCGCGGCGATGGCGAGCCGATCGGAGGTGAAGGGCAGGACCTCCTCCTCCGAAGCCTGGATCGCGACCATCGCTCCGCCGCCGGGCAGGGCCTCCATCAGAGCGCCGCGGGCCGCCACGAGGGCGCAGGCGTCGGGCAGGGACAGGACACCCGCGACATGCGCGGCGGCGACCTCCCCGATCGAGTGCCCCAGCAGGAGGTCCGGGCGCACCCCGTAGTGCTCGAGCAGGCGGAACAGCGCCACCTCGACCGCGAACAGGCCTGCCTGGGCGTGCACCGTGCGGTCCAGGAGTGCCTGGTCGTCGCCGAACACGACGTCCTTCACCGGGCGGTCGAGACGACGCTCCAGCTCGGCGCACACGGCGTCGAAGGCGGCGGCGAACACCGGGGAGGCGTCGTACAGCTCACGACCCATGCCGGCCCGTTGGGCGCCCTGGCCGGTGAACAGGAAAGCCAACCGGCCGCCCGGCTGCACCACGCCCTGGACCAACGCCAGGTCCACGTCTCCGTCGGCCAGGGCGCGCAGGGCGTTCTCGCCGCCCCGCTCGTCGTTGACCAGGACCACCGCGCGGTGTTCGAACGCCGACCGGGTGGTCGCCAGGGAGAGGCCGATGTCGGCGACGCCGAACTCGGGGTGCGCCGCCGTGTGGCCGCGCAGACGCTCGGCCTGCAGGCGGAGCGCCTGGGTGCTGCGGGCCGAGATCGTCCAGGGCAGCACGGACGGCACCCGCGATGGCGTCCGTGCCGGCCGCGGCTCGGGAACAGCGGGTGCCTGCTCCAGGATGATGTGGGAGTTGGTGCCGCTGACGGCGAAGGACGACACCCCGACGCGGCGCGGGCGCCCGGTCTCCGGCCACGGGCGTGCCTCGGTCAGCAGCTCCACCGCACCCGACGACCAGTCCACGTGCGGCGACGGCTCGTCCACGTGCAGCGTCTTCGGCAACACCCCGTGCCGCATCGCCATGATCATCTTGATCATCCCGGCCGCACCCGCCGCCGTCTGGGTGTGGCCGATGTTCGACTTGACCGAGCCGAGCCACAGCGGACGGCCGTCGTGGCGCTCCTGCCCGTAGGTCGCCAGCAGGGCGCCCGCCTCGATCGGGTCGCCCAGCCGGGTCCCCGTCCCGTGCGCCTCCACCGCGTCCACCTCGGCGGGCGTCAGGCCCGCGGACGCCAACGCCTGCCGGATCACCTGCTGTTGGGCGGGGCCGTTCGGCGCGGTCAGGCCATTGCTCGCGCCGTCCTGGTTGACCGCCGAACCGCGGACCACGGCCAGGATCTCGTGACCGTGGCGACGCGCGTCCGACAACCGCTCCAGGAGCAGCATTCCCACACCCTCGGCCGGGCCGAAACCGTTGGCCGAGGCCGAGAACGGCTTGCACCTGCCATCCGGTGCCATGCCCCGCTGCCGGGTGAACTCCACGAACGCCACCGGCGTGGACATCACGGTCACCGCGCCCGCCAGCGCCATGGTGCACTCCCCCTGCCGCAGCGACTGGGCGGCGAGGTGCACCGCCACGACCGCGGACGAGCACGCGGTGTCGATGGTGAGCGCGGGACCCTCCAGGCCGAGGGCGTACGCCACCCTGCCGGAGATGATGCTGCCCGCGTTCCCGTTGCTGAGATAACCCTCGATCTCCCTGGGGACCTCGGGCAGTCGCGACGCGTAGTCGTGGTACATCACCCCGGTGAAGACACCGACCCGGTCGCCGCGCAGCGACAGCGGATCGAGGCCCGCCCGCTCGACCGCCTCCCAGGAGGTCTCGAGCAGCAACCGCTGCTGCGGGTCCATGGCCAGCGCCTCACGGGGGCTGATGTTGAAGAATCCCGGATCGAAGTCCGCGGCCGCGCGCAGGAAACCACCCTCCCTGGCATAGCTCTTGCCGTAGGCGTCGGGATCCGGGTCGTAGAGCCCCTCCACGTCCCAGCCACGGTCGTCGGGGAAGTCGGAGATGGCGTCGCCACCCTCGGCCAGCAAATCCCACAGCTCTTCCGGCGAATCGATGCCGCCGGGGAAGCGGCAACTCATGCCGACGATCACGATGGGGTCGTCCGTTACCGGGCGGACGACGGCGGAGCTCCCGCTCGCGGCCGACGGGGCCTCCGCGCCCAGCAGCAGCTCCCGCAGGTGCCGGGCCAGCACGGTCGGGCGCGGGTGATCGAAGGCGAGGGTCGCGGGCAGGTTCAGCCCGGTCGCGGCGCTGAGCCGGTTGCGCAACTCCATCGAGGTGAGCGAGTCGAACCCGAGATCCTTGAAGGCCCGGTTCGGGTCGGTCGCCTCGTCCGGGGAATGGCCGAGCACCTGGGCGATGGAGGAGGAGACCAGGTCGAGCAGCAGACGCTCCTGCTCGACCGCGCTCCGGACGGACAGCTGCTGCCGCAGGGCGGAGTCAACGCCCGTGGTGGCGTTCCCCCCGGTGGCCCGCCGCCGGGCTGGCGTCCGCACCAGGCCGCTCAGCACCGCGGGGAGCAATCCGGTGCGGGCACGGGCGCGCAGGACCTCGAAGTCGAGAGCGGCGGGGGCCAGGAAGTGCCCCTGGGCGCCGAGGCAGCTGTCGAACAACGCCAGGCCGGTGCGGGCGTCGAGCGGCACCAGGCCCGACCCGGTGATGCGGCGAACATCGCGTCCGTCCAGCCGGTCGGCCATGCCCGCGGACCACAGCCCCCAGGCAAGCGACAGGCCCGGCCGGCCAGCAGCCCGACGCTGCGCGGCCAGCGCGTCCAGGAAGGTGTTGGCCGCCGCGTAGTTGGCCTGGCCCGCGCTGCCGATGGTGCCCGCCATCGAGGAGAACAGCACGAACATCGAGAGCTCGGCGTCGCGAGTCAGCTCGTGCAGCAGGAGTGCGGTGTCGGCCTTGGGCCGCAGCACCTTGTCGATCCGCTGCGGCGTCAGCGAGTCCAGGACGCCGTCGTCGAGCACTCCCGCCGCGTGGACGACCCCGACCAGGGGGTGTTCGGCGGGCACGGCGGCCAGGGTCCGTTCGAGTGCGGAACGGTCCGTGGCGTCGCACGCCGCGATCGTCAGGGCGGCACCGGCCTCGGTGAGGTCGGCGGCGAGCTGGGCTGCGCCCTCGGCGCTGCCGCCGGACCGGCTGACGAGCAGGAGGTGCTTGACCCCGTGCTCCGCGACGAGGTGCCGGGCGACCAGCCCGCCGAGCGACCCGGTTCCCCCGGTGATCAGCACGGTCCCCTCGGTGTTCAGCGGATGGGTTGGCACCTCCTCTCCGCCCGTGGGAGTCCCTTCCAGACGAGGCGCGTACAGGCTGCCGGCACGGATCGCCAGCTGCGGTTCCTCGACGGCGAGCGCCCCGGCGGGCAGACCGGCCGGCGCATCGTCCGGGTCGATGTCGAGCAGGCCGAACCGGCCGGGCTGCTCGGCCAGGGCGGCACGGACCAGTCCCCAGACCGGGGCGTTCACCAGGTCCGGGACGCGGTCCCCGGGCCGGGCGGCCACGGCTCCGCGGGTCAGGAAGACCAGGCGGCGGCCGTCGAACCGCTGGTCCGCGAGCCACCGCTGGATCAGGTCGAGCGCCCGGTGCGCGGCCGCGTGGTGGTCGCCACCGGAGCCCGGTGGCACCAGCAGGACGTCGAAGGCCTCGGTCGCCTCCGCCGCGGAGGCCAGGTCGACGTGGACCTCGCCGGCGGGGACGAAGCCCAGGTCGCCGGTGAGGGCCGCCCACCGCACCGGGTCGGGCGTCTCCCGAACCGGCTTCCACTCCAGTCGGTAGAGGGCCCCAGGACCGCCCGTCTGGGCCCCGAGGTCCCGCGGCGCCTCCCGGAACACCAGCGATTCGATCGACGCGACCGGGCGGCCCGCGTCGTCCGCGACGGTCACCGCCACGGTGTCCGCGTCCTTGCGGACCAGGCTCACCCTCAGCTCGGAGGCGCCGGTCGCGTGCAGGGAGACACCTCGCCAGACGAACGGAATGAGCGCCTGGCCCTGGTCGGCGCCGAGCGCGACGGTCTGCAGGGCGGCGTCCAGGAGCGCCGGATGAAGGCCGTAACGGGGGGCCTCCTCGCGTTGCTCCTCGGCCAGGGCGACGTCGGCGAAGATCTCCTCGCCGCGCCGCCAGGCCGCCCGAATGCCCTGGAAGGCGGGCCCGTAGCCGAATCCGGCGGCGGCGAAGTCCGCGTAGAGCTGCCCGGTGTCCAGGGGGACCGACCCCTCGGGCGGCCACGCGGACGCCTCGGTCGGGGCGCTCTGGACGTCGGGGACGAGCACCGCCGTCGCGTGCCTGGTCCACCCGGCGGACTCGGCGACCCGGTCGGGGCGGGAATGGACGGTCAGCGAGCGCCGGCCCGCCTCGTCGGCGGCGGAGACCGCCAGTTGGAGCGACACCGCCGCGTCCTCGTCGAGGAGCAGGGGTGTTTCGAGGCTGAGTTCCTCGAGCCGTCCGCAGCCCACCTGGTCGCCCGCGTGGACGGCGAGTTCGACGAACGCCGCGCCGGGCAGGATGACGTTGTCCTTGACGCTGTGGTCGGCGAGCCAGGGGTGGGTGCGCAGAGACAGCTTGCCGGTCAGCACCAGCCCGTCGGACTCAGCGAGCCCGACCGCCGCACCGAGCAACGGATGGTCCGCCGAACGCAGCCCCATCGCGGTGACATCACCCACATCCGGGCCCGACTCCAACCAGAAACGACTGCGTTGGAACGGATACGTCGGCAAATCAACAACCCGACCACCAGCAACAGCGAAAAACGCCTCCCAATCAACCGCCACACCCCGCACCGCCAACCCCGCCACCGCCGCCGACAACGCCCCCACCTCACCACGACCCGCCCGCAAAAACGGCACCACCGTCGCCTCCGGCAACGCCTCCTGCACCAACCCCGACAACACCGCATCCGGACCCAACTCCAAAAACGCCGTCACACCCTCAGCCGCCACAGCCCGCACACCA
>NZ_JBEZED010000022.1:0-139204 GCF_040648675.1 Micromonospora sp. NPDC049101
GCCCCACCGCGGGGGGGGCCCCGCCCCCACGCCCCCCCCCCCCCCCCCGGCGCCGCGCCGCGTTCGGAGCGAGGAGAGTAGATCCCTCCCGCGAGGGAGCACCCGTCCCCTGTCAGCGGGGTTCGTCCGCGCCGAAGCGGCGCAAAGATCGGATGCATGGCGACGACGATCGCCCGCAGGACGGGCCACCGCCAGACGTACGTTGTGCTCGGCTGGGCCGTGGCATACGGGGGCGTGCGTCTGGCGTGGACCGTCGGCGAGGCTCCGGCCCTCCGGCGGTTCGGGTCGGACCTGCTGGGCTTCACCGGCTGGTGGTCGGTGGCGTTGTGCCTGACCGTGGCCGTGGTGGCGGTGGCGCTGGACCGGGCGACGACGTGGCGGCCGATGCTCGCGGGAGTGGCCTGGGCGGTCGCCGGGGCGCTTGTCGCGGCGGCCGCGATCCTGCTGCCGGAGCTGGTGGGCTTCCTGCTGTTCACGGTCGGCCCGTACTTCGATCCGACGGCGTTCGCCAGCCGGCTCGGTTGTGTGACCGGGGCGGTCCTGCTCGGCCTGGCCACCGCCCACTACCAGCGGCGCACCCGGGGCGACTGTCCGCAGTGCTGCCGGACGGTCCGCCCGGGTTGGCGGCGCGTGGCCCCGGCACGCTGGGCACGCTGGGCCGCGTACGCCGCGGTGGCCGGCCTCGTCGGCCGCTTCGCGGCCCAGCTCCTGGTGGGCTTCGACGGGCTCACCCGGGACGCCTCGGTGGTCGGGTTGGAGATCGGCCTGCTGTTGGCGGGAGTGCTGTTGCCGCTGGCGCTCGTGCACGGTTGGGGGGAGATCTGGCCGGCGTGGGTGCCGCTGCTCGCCGGCCGCCCGATCCCCCGTCCGCTGTTGCTGGTGCCCGGCTTCGGGCTCGGGGCGGGCATCGTGGCCTACTTCGGCATGGGGCTGACGCAGTTGGTGTCCGGATCGGTCAGCCAGTTCTCCGACACGTTCCTCTGGCTGGCGATGTCGGCGTACTGCGTCCTCGGGCTCGGGCTCGTCGTGGCGTCGAGCGACTACCACCTGCGCACCCGCGTCGCGTGCGGGGCCTGTGGACGATGACGGCCACCGGGCCGGGACGTTACGGCATTGACATACATCATTAGACGAATTAACTTCCTGGCAACGAGGCGATTGGGAGCGCTCCCAATGGCCGAGCCACCCATGGGCTCGACGAACAGTCGGGCCCCTGGACGCGTCGACCGCCACCACCATGTCAGGAGAGGTCGCATGAGAAGACGAAGAGGGACAAACACGGCGCTGGTGTCGGCCAGCGCCGTCCTGTTGGCATCGGCCGGGGTCGCCCTGGCGATGCCGGCCGGGGCGGCAGCCGCTGGCTGCTCGGTGGACTACAGCGTGTCGTCGCAGTGGCAGGGTGGCTTCGGCGCCAACGTCGCCATCACCAATCTCGGTGATCCGGTCAGCAGTTGGACGCTCGGCTGGTCCTACGGCGCCGGGCAGACCGTCACCCAGGCGTGGAACACGACGCTGACGCAGAGCGGCGCCGCGGTCACCGCAAAGAACGTCAGTTACAACGGGGCCATCGCCACCAACGCCACCGTCTCGTTCGGCTTCAACGGCTCGTGGACCGGCAGCAACCCCGCTCCGACAAGCTTCACGCTCAACGGGGTGGTCTGCACCGGCGACCCCGCGCCGACCACGCCGCCACCGACCAGCCCACCCCCGACCACCCCACCACCCACCACGCCACCGCCGACGACTCCGCCGCCGAACGGACCGGCGGACATCACTGTGAACAGCGCCACCAGGTACCAGACCGTGGACGGGTTCGGGGCCGCGCAGTCCATCTGGGGCAGCGCCTGGTCGACGACGGACACGCAGACGCTTGTCGGAATGGGCGCCAACCAGTTGGGGCTGTCCATCGTGCGGACCGGCCTGTCGCCGGAGTCCAGCGAGTGGGCGACGCACGTCAACTCGTTGAAGACGGCCGAGGCGTCCGGGTCGAACGTGAAGATCCTCGCCTCGCCGTGGACCGCCCCGGCGGCGTGGAAGACGAACAACAGCCGGGTCAACGGCGGCAAGCTGAAGACCGACTACTACGACGACTACGCCAACCATCTCAACAGCTACGTGCAGTACATGCGTGGCCAGGGCGTGAACATCGACGTCACCTCGGTGCAGAACGAACCGGACTGGCATCCGAACTACGACTCGATGGACTGGAGCGGCACCGAGCTGCGCAACTTCGTCCGCGACCAGGGCACGAAGGTGCAGAACACCAAGCTGATGGTCGCCGAGGCGGTCAACCTCAACTACAACTTCACCGACCCGACCCTCAACGACACCACCGCCCGCAACAACATCGGCTACATCGGCGGGCACCTGTACGGCACCGAGGACTCCGGCCGGCTCAAGCCGTACCCGTTGGCCGCGCAGTACAACAAGCCGGTGTGGATGACCGAGTGGAACCTGCACGAGGCCGACGGTGGCGGCTCCAACATCTGGGGCAACCCCGCCAACGTGACGGTCTGGAACGAGACCCTCGACGACATCATGCGCACCGTGCACCGGTCGATGGAGGCCAACTGGAGCGCCTACATCTGGTGGTACGGCAAGCGCTACTACTCCTTCATCGGTGACGGCGAGGCCGCGTTCGGCACCGTCGCGGGCGCTCCGCTCAAGCGCGGGTACGCCTTCTCGCAGTACGCGAAGTACGTCCGCCCCGGCTACCAGCGGGTCGGCCTGACGAAGAGCTCCAAGGCCTCCCCGCTGGAGGTGACCGCCTACCAGGGCGACGGCAAGATCACCCTGGTGATCCTCAACCGGTCCAACAGCGCGGTCAACAACGCCGTGATCCAGGCACCGCAGAACGTCACCACGGCCGAGCACTTCCTGACCTCGCAGAACGCCAACGCGGCAAGCCAGCCGACGAGCGTCAACGGCGGTCAGGCCACCATCAACGTCGGCGCGCGCAGCATCTCCACGCTCGTCTTCACCCTCTGAACACCACCGCTCGACCCTGAGAGCGGTCCGACGTCACGGGAGCCCCGGCAACCCGCCGGGGCTCCCGTTTCGCGACGGTCAGTGCGAGTGGCGGGGCACGGCGCTGCCGCTGCCGCCGACCAGGAAGTCCAGGTCGGCGCCCTGGTCGGCCTGCAGGACGTGCTCGCTGTACAGCTTTGCCCAGCCCCGGTCGGCGCTCAGCGGTGCCGGATGCCAGCCGGCACGGCGCTGGGCGAGTTCCGTGTCGTCGACCAGGAGGTCCAGGCGCCGCGTCGCGACGTCGACCCGGACCAGGTCGCCGGTGCGCACCAGCGCCAGCGGGCCACCCACGGCCGCCTCCGGGGCCACGTGCAGGACGCAGGTGCCGTACCCCGTGCCGCTCATCCGGGCGTCGGAGATCCGCACCATGTCCGTGATGCCGGCTTCGAGCAGCCGACGCGGCATGGGCACGTTGCCGACCTCCGGGAAGCCGGGATAGCCGCGTGGGCCGGCGTTTCGGACCACGATCACCGTGTCGGGGGTGACCTCCAGGGCCGGATCGTCGGCCGCGACGACGTAGTCCTCGATCCGGTCGAAGACGAGCGCCGGCCCGGTGTGCGCGAGAAGGTGCGCGGAGGCGGCGGACACCTTCAGCACGGCCCCGTCCGGCGCGAGTGACCCGCGCAGCACCACGGTGCCCGAGCCGGCGGGCTGGAACGGCTCGGCCATCGTGCCGATGACCTGCCGGTTCCAGCACTGGACGCCGCTGATGTTGTCGGCCACGCTCGCCCCGCTGACGGTGACGTGCTCCAGGTGCAGCAGCGAGGCGATCTCGTTCATCACCGCCGGCACGCCGCCCGCGTAGGCGAAGTCCTCCATCAGGTACGCCCCGGACGGCATCAGGTTGACGAGCATGGGCACGTCGGCGGTGAGGATGTCGAAGTCCTCCAGGGTCAGCGGGACGCCGAGGCGGCCGGCGATCGCCAGCAGGTGGACGACGGCGTTCGTGGAACCGCCGATCGCGGCGTTGACCCGGATGGCGTTCTCGAACGCCTCCCGGGTCAGCACCGTGGACAGCCGTTGGTCCTGCCCGACCATGGCGACGATCCGCCGGCCGGCGGCCTGCGCGAGCGCGTACCGGCGCGAGTCGACAGCCGGCACGGCGGCCGCACCCGGCAGTTGCACGCCCAACGCCTCGGTCACGCAGGCCATCGTGGAGGCGGTGCCCATGGTCATGCAGTGCCCCCGGCTGCGGGACATGCCGACCTCCGCCTCCGCGCAGTCGGCCGCGGTCATCCGGCCGGCGCGCTGCTCCTCGGTGAAGCGCCAGACGACGGTGCCCGACCCGATGTCCTGGCCCCGGAACTTGCCGTTCAGCATCGGACCGCCGGTGATCATCAGGGTGGGCAGGTCGACACTCGCCGCGCCCATCAGCAGGCCGGGGGTGGTCTTGTCGCAGCCGGAGAGCAGCACCACCCCGTCGAGGGGGTTGGCGCGGACCGACTCCTCCAACTCCATGGCCAGCAGGTTGCGGTAGAGCATGGTCGTGGGCCGCATCAGGGGCTCGCCCAGGCTCATGGCGGGAAACTCCAACGGCAGGCCGCCGCTCTCCCACACGCCGCGCTTCACCGATTCGGCCAGATCGCGCAGATGGGCGTTGCAGGGTGTCAGCTCCGACCAGGTGGTGGCGATGCCGATCACCGGGCGACCGTCGAAGACGTCGTCCGCGAAACCCTGGTTGCGCATCCAGGACCGATGGATGAACCCGTTGCGGCCCTCCGCACCGAACCACTGCCCGCTGCGCAGCGGACGATCCGTCGTCGACATCAGCACACCTCTCTGTCATGCGTGCGGCCGCGGGGTGCGCGGCGGTCACGGGGTGGCACCTACCGGAGGCCGCCGACGGACAGCCCGCCGCGCCAGTGCCGTTGCAGGCTGAAGAACGCGATGACCAGTGGAATCACGGACACCAGCGAGCCCAGGATGATGAGGCTCCACAGCGAGGTGCCGCCCGAGTTGTTCGCGGAGGCGATCCCCTGCCACAGACCGAGGCCGACGGTCACCGGGAAGAGCCGGTTGTCGGAGAGCATGGCCAGCGGCAGGAAGTAGTTGTTCCAGGACGCCACGGCGGACAGCAGGAGCACGGTGACCACCGCGGGGCGCATCAGCGGAAGGGCGATCTGGACGAAGGTGCGCAGCTCGCCCGCGCCGTCGACCCGCGCCGCGTCCAGCAGCTCGTCGGGCACCGCGTCCCGCGCGTACACGTGCATGAGGTAGACGCCGAACGGGTTGAGCAGCGACGGGAGGATCACCGCCCAGACCGTGTTGGTCAGGCCCAGCCGGGAGAACATGATGAAGGTCGGGATGACCAGGGCGGTGGCGGGCACCATCACCGCGCCGAGCACGACGGCGAAGCTGAAGCGCCGGGCGGCGAACCGATACTTGGCGAAGCCGTAGCCGGCCATCACCGACAGGACCGTGGCGCCGATTCCGCCGGCGATCGCGTACAACGTGGAGTTGAGGATCCACCGCAGGTAGATGCCACCGTCGTAGGTGAACAGCTGCCTGAGGTTGCCGACGTAGTCGATCTGGTCGGAGAACCACATGGTGTTGCCGCCGCCGAACAGGCCCGGTGCGTCCTTGGAGCTGTTGACGACGACCCACCAGAAGGGTACGAGGAAGTAGATCACCATGAAGCCGAGCAGGATCTGCAGCGGCAGGTAGCGCTGCGGTCGGCGGGGGCCTGCGCTGACGCTCGTGCGGTTGGCCATCAGAGGAAGCTCCTCCGCTTGCGGGTGAAGAACAGGAACACGTACACGCAGACGAACACGATGCCGCCGAGGGCGAACGAGATCGCCGATCCGTAGTTGAAGTTGGCGAGCGAGAACGCCTGCTGGTACGCGTACATGTTGGGGGTGAAGTCCGCGCCGATCGTGCCGGCGGCGAGGTACCGCAGGATCTGCGGCTCGTTGAAGAACTGCAGGGTGCCGATGAGCGCGAAGACGAGGATGAGGCTCAGCGCGGGCGCGATCAGCGGAATCTTGATCCGCAACGCGACCTGCCACCGCCCCGCGCCGTCCATCCGGGCGGCCTCGTAGAGCGTCGGATCGACCCCCTGCAACGCCGCGTACAGGATGATCATGTAGTAACCCACCCACTGCCAGGTGACGACGTTGAGCAGGCCGTAGAAGATCAGGTTGCTGCCCAGGAAGTCGGGTGCGGTCGCCCCGATCAGCCCGAAGATGTCGGTGAGCGGGCCGAAGCCCTTGCTGTAGAGGAAACCCCACATCACCGCACCGATGACCGTCGGGATCGCGTAGGGCAGGAAGATCATGAGGCGGGAGAAGCGGGCGAACAGGGACGTCACCGCGTCCAGGATGAGGGCCATCGCGAGCGCGATGGCGATCTGCACCGGGATGGCGACAAGTGCGAAGCGGATGACGAACCACGCCCCGGACAGGAAGCTCGGGTCGGTGAACGCCTTCACGTAGTTGTCGAAGAGGACGAAGCTGGTGCCGCCGATCAGTTTCTTCTGGAAGAGACTGAGATACAGCGCGTAGCCCAGCGGCGCGATGAGGAACGCCAGGAAGACGACCGCGAACGGCCCGACGAAGAACCACCCCATCAGGTGTTCGCGGAGGTGCACCTTGCCACGGGTCCTGCGTGTCTCGGCGCGGGTACGCGCGGCGCGCTGCTCGGTCAGGAGTGTCATCTGTGGTCTCCGGGACGTGGACGCTACGGGTCGTGGGCGGGTGGGCCGGCCGTCGAGCGGCGGCGCGGCCCACCCCTGGGGTCACTGAACGGTGAAGCCCTGTTCCTTGGCGTACTTCGTCACGTCGCCCTGAAGCTTGTCGGCGGCCTGCGAGCCGCTTGTGGAGCCCTTGATGATCTCGCTGATCTGCTTCGTCATCGCGTCGAGGTAGTACTGACCGAACGGTGCGTAGGCGACGCCCTTGTAGGCGTTGGCGGCGGGGACGTAGACCTCCTTGTTCGCCTGCTGGCCGTCGAAGAACGCCACCTTCAGGTCGATGAACGCCGGATCGTTGAGTGCCGTGAGGTTCAGCGGGAAGATGATCTGGTTGGTCCAGCCGTCGGTGAGTGACTCCTTGTCGGCGTAGAGGCCGTAGGCGACCTTCGCCGCCAGGTCCGGCTTCTTCGCCTGCTTGGTCACCGAGAAGGCCGACCCACCCCAGTTGACCTGCACGGGGTTGTTCACATCCCACTGCGGCAGCGGCGCCACCGCGAACTTGCCGGTGTCCTGGCCCTTGCCGACACCCGCACCGGTGAGATAACCCGGCGCCCAGGCCGCCGAGATGTACGTCGCGTAGTTGCCGCTGATCACGCCGGAGATGTACTCCGGGGTGAACTGGTCCTGCGTCCCGACCAGGCCCTTCTTGGCGAGGCCGCCCCAGTAGTCCAGCACGTCCTTGGAGGCCTGGTCGTTGAGCTTCACCCCGATCGACTTGGGCTGCGCCGGATCGAAGGTGAAGGGCGAGGCGCCCTTCTGGATCTGCAGCGCCATCAGGACCGCCGGGACGTTCGCGCCCAGGTCCCCGAAGAGCGGGCCTCCGGCGTCCTTCACCTTCTGCGCGGCCTGCTCGTACTCGGCCCAGGTCTTCGGTGGTGTGATCTTGTACTTGTCGAAGATGTCCTTGCGGTAGATCATGCCCATCGGGCCACCGTCGACCGGGACGCCGTAGACCGCGTCGCCGACCGACACGTCCTTCCAGGCGCCCTCGCCGTAGTTGGCCTTGACCGCGTCGTAGCCGTACTGCTTGATGTCGACGAGCGCGCCCTGGATCTGGAAGGTCGGGATCCGGTCCGCCTCGACCATGATCACGTCGGGTGCGCCGGTGCCCGCCGAGATGGCCGTCTGGAACTTGTCGTACTCGTCGCCGCCCTGCCCGACGTTGGTCCAGCAGACCTGCACGTCGTCGTGCTGCTTGTTGAAGTTGTCGACGACGAGCTGGGTGTTGGGATACCAGCCCCACATCGTCACCACCGGCACGTTCTGCTTGGTGATGGTGTTCGTGCAGTTGCTCGCGTCGCTGCCCCCCTCGTCGGAGGAGCAGGCGACGAGGCCAGCCCCGGCCGCGAGCATGGTCACCGTGGCGAGTATTCGTTTCGTCTTCATCGACGTGATTCCCTCCGGGGTTGGCGGTGCGACAGTCTCCTGCTCGGCGGGCGCCACCGGGCGCGGGAGACCCCGCTCCCGGTGGCGCCGCCGGACACGCTGCTCCTAGCGCTTGAACAGACGCGGCGCCAGGTCGATGAGGTTCTTCTGCCACACGTCCCAGCCGTGCGGCCCGGGGGTCACCCCGTCGAACTCGTAGCGGATGCCGAGGGTGTTCAACGTGGTCAGCGATGCCATGAAGCTCGGGTACACGAAGTCGGTCTGGTCGCCGACGTACAGGCGCAGCATCGTGGTCCCGTTGTTGATCGCCTCGACGTCGACGCCGGTGCCGCTGCCGAACCCGGCGGACAGTGCCGCGACGTAGGCGAACTCACCCGGGTAGGCCCGCAGCACCCCCAACGCCTGCCCGCCGCCCATGGACAGGCCGGCGATGGCCTGCTGCGACGACTCGCTGGAGACGTGGTAGCGAGCGCGGGCCGTCGGCACGATGTTGTCCAGCAACTCCCTGTTGAAGTTGGACGAGTTGCCGTTGCCCATCACCACGACCATGGGCGTCAGGTCGCCGTCGAGGAACTGGTGGTCGAGAATCTGCTTGGCGCGGCCCATCTCGACCCAGTCGGTGTAGTTCTGGCCGCCGCCGTGCTGGAGGTAGAGCACGGGATACGGCTGCGGCCGGGCCGGATCGTATCCGGGTGGTGTCCACACCAGCGCGGTGCGCTCCTGGCCCGCCACGGTGCTCAGATAGGTCATGCTCTCGACCGTGCCGCCCCGGCCGGCGGGCACGTCCGACAGCAGGCGAGCGCCCGGCCCGGGGAGGAGGAAGGTGCTCCACGTCGGTTCGGTGGTCACCTTCGTCGGGTTGGCGGTGTCCTTGACCGCGACCCGGTCCACGATGAGCCGGTAGTAGTAGAACCAGGGCTTCAGCGGGCCCACTGTCGCTCGCCACCGGTCGCCCTCGCGGGTCAGCGGCACGCGCAGCCAACTGCCGCCCGGCGCGATGTTCGCCCATACCGTGACGTGCTGGGCGTCGGTGAAGTCGGTGGTGGTCTCGAAGGTGACGAAACCGTCCCTGGTGACGAAGGGCGTCGGGGTGGTGCCGGCCGGCGGCGGGGCGAACTCCCCCGTCAGCGGCCGGTGACCGGGGCTCGGGCCGTGGTCCGACACGTGCTGGAACAGCCGCGGCACGAAGTCGACCAGATTCTCCTGCCAGGTCTGCCAGTTCGCACCACCGTCCGGGTTGATCCCGTCGAACTCGAACCTCACATCGGCCCGGTCCAACGCCCGCATCAGCCGGTAGGTGGTGTTGTACGCGGGATCCGTCACGTTGCCCGTGTAGAGGCGCAGCAGCTTGACCGCCCGGGCGTTCCTCCGATCGACGGTCGGGGCCGCGTGGCCCGAGAACCAGCCCACGTGGGCGAACTGGCCAGGACTGGCCACGGCCGCTCCCAGCGCCTGCGTCGCGCCGTCGGACACGCCCGCGATCGCCTGGTGCGCCGGGTCGCGCAGGACCCGGTACCTGTCGGCGACCGCCTTGCGCAGCTCCCTGCCATCCGCGCCGTTGGCGTCGTTGATCACGACCACCATCGGCCTGCTGGCGCCCTCGGCCGCGAGGTTGTCGAGGATCTGCCTGGTCCGGCCGAGGTCGAGCCAGTCGGTGGTGGGCACGTCCTCGCCCGACTGCAGATAGAGCACCGGGTAGCCCCTGGAACCCTTGGCCGCGTACCCCGGTGGGGTCCAGACCAGGGCCGACCGCTGCCCGCTCCCGGTCCGGTAGGTCAGGGTCTCGACCCTGCCGCCGGTGCCCGGCGGCACGTCCGCCAGCCACCGGGCCGAGTCACCCGCGACGAGGAAGGTGCTCAGGAGGGGTTTGGACGCCACACCCGTGCTGTTCGTCGGATCCTTGAGGCTCCTGGTGTCGTCGGCGGTGAGCTGGTATTGGTAGAGCCCCGGCTTGAGCGGGCCAAGAATGCCCGACCACACGTCGCCACGCCGGGTCAGACCAAACTCCGCCCACGCCGCGGAGGGGCCGATGTTGCCTTCGACGACGACCTGCGACACCGTGCCCAACTGCTCCTGGATGTACGCCGCGGGAACGGTGAACGAGGCGTAGCGATCCGGGGAGACCTCCAGCCACGGCGTCTCCGCCGCGGCCGGCTGCGGCGCGAGCAGAACAGTCGCGGCCGCCATGACTCCGGCGGCGAACACCGCCGAGAGCCGACGCACGCCCGATCGGCGTGAACGCCAGTGGTACGTTTCGGTTGTCACGCTCCACTCCTTTCCTGCGCCGGCAGCGGATGCGACCCAACTGACCGGCTCAACTCATCGGTGGATCTCGCCGTGGGTCTGCGTGCACACCTCCTTCGCGGGCCTGGGTCACCCTCGTGCCGTGCCTCGTGGTGGCGCGCTCGATCCGCGGATGACCAGGCTGGTCGGGAGCACCACCTGGCGCGGCCCCTCCCACTCGCCGGTCACCAGCGACCGCAACATGCGCGCGGCCTCGTACCCGAGCTGGTACATCGACTGGTCCACGGTGGTCAGACCCGGCTCGGTCAGCGCCGACTCCGGGATGTTGTCGAATCCGACGACGGACAGGTCCCCGGGGACCGAGAACCCCAGCTCCGCGGCGACCTCCAGCACCTTGAGGGCCATCCCGTCGCTCGCCGCGAAGATCGCCGTTGGCGGGTCCGCCCGGTGCAGCAGGGCGCGCGCCAGCGGGACCGCCGACTCGGGGTTGAAGTCCCCTTCGCCGATCAACGTCGGGTCGATCGGGATGCCGGCGTCGCTCAGCGCCGCCCGGTATCCCTCCTCCCGCGACCAGGCCGCCGCGAGGCTGGATCGGCCCGCGATGAACCCGATGCGTCGGTGGCCCAGGCCCAGGAGGTGCTCGACCGCGGTGGTCGCGCCCGCGAGGTTGTCGGCGGTCACCGAGGGCGCCGTCGAACCCCGCACCGGGTCGATGGCCACGATCGGCGTCCGGCTCTGCACCTCGCCCCAGGGTGTGACGACGATGCACCCGTCGGTGAGGGTGCCCGACAGGCGCGTCACGTGCCGCTTCTCCCAACCCTCCGAATACGATCCGTAGAGGTCGCTGTTGGCGTAGATGATCAGGTCGAAGCCGGAGCGACTCAGCGCCTTCATCGCCCCCTTGAGCACCTCCGCCGTGTACGACTGGAAGCTGTGCGTCACCAGGCCCAGGACGTTGGTGCGGCTGCGCCGAAGGCTGGTGGCCACCAGACTCGACTCGTAGCCGAGTTGCTCGATGGCCGAACGGACCTGAGCGATCGTGCGGGCACTGACGCCGTAATGCCCGTTGACCACTCGCGAGACGGTGGCGGTGGAAACGCCGGCAACCCGTGCCACATCACTCATTGTCGCTGGGGCATTGACCTCGATCATGCCGCTCCCTCTGGACTGCAATCGTTATCGGTTACGTTTCCAGGGTGTTGCCAACGTAACCGACAGGGGTTACGAGCACAAGACCTCCGGACCGGGGACAACCGTCCTACCAGGACAGTTGTCGGGACACGATGGACCGACGCGGGTTGTCACGAAAATGTGGCCGACTGTCACTCCGGGCGGCCGATTAGAGCTGCCGACCTCCGGCCCGGAAGAATGGCGGGCAAGCGCCGTCGGAATCCATTCCATCCAACGACGAGGCGAACGGCGACGCGGAAATGCGGGCCACCGGAAACCGGCCCGGGCCGCCGTGGCGGTGAATCCGGTCGGCGCCTGCACGGCGGTCGCCCGGCCGGGCGAACATTGATCGCGGGCGACGTGTTCCCTACTGCAAACGTAATCGGTAACGTTTACATAGATCGAGAACGTAACCGACCGCCACCGCGATGTCCAGACCTCGCACACGGCCACCACCACCCCTCGGTTCCGCTGCCGCGGCAGAGATCTCGGCGTCGGGGCCCGCACGAAGGGAGCCCGTCCTGAACCCCCACCGCAACCCGCCGGAGCACCTGGCCGGCACCGGATGCCCACTCCCCCACCGCCGCCGGCTGCCCGCCCGGCCCAGGCCGGACCGGCAGGCCGGGATCGCGCCGATGGTCACCGGGGAGGCGCCGTGCACACCGCGCGTCTGAGCCTGGACCCCCGTCGGCGCGTCGCGCCGGTGCCGCGTCGACTCTTCGGCTCGTTCGTGGAGCACCTGGGTCGCTGTGTCTACACCGGCATCTACGAGCCGGGGCACCCGACGGCCGACGCCGACGGCTTCCGGGGCGACGTCCTCGCGCTCGTGCGCGAGTTGGGCATCACCACGGTCCGCTACCCGGGCGGCAACTTCGTCTCCTCCTACCGGTGGGAGGACGGCGTCGGGCCGGTCGCGCAACGACCGGCCCGGCTCGACCTCGCCTGGCACAGCCTGGAGACCAACGCGTTCGGGCTCGACGAGTTCATGCGCTGGCTCGGCAAGGCGGACGCCGAACCGATCATGGCGGTCAACCTCGGCACCCGGGGCACCGCCGAGGCGGTCGACCTCCTCGAGTACGCCAACCACCGCGCCGGCAGTCACCTCGCCGACCAGCGGCGCGACAACGGCGCGGTCGACCCGTACGGGATCCGGCTGTGGTGCCTGGGCAACGAGATGGACGGCCCGTGGCAGGTGGGCCAGCGCAGCGCGACCGAGTACGGGCGCCTCGCCGCACAGACCGCGAAGGCGATGCGCCGGTTCGATCCCGGTCTGGAGCTCGTCGCCTGCGGCTCGTCCCACCTCGGCATGCCCACGTTCGGCAGTTGGGAACGCGACGTGCTCACCGAGGCGTACGACGACGTCGACCTGATCTCGCTGCACGCCTACTACCAGCCGGTCGACGACGACCTGCGCAGCTTCCTCGCCTCCGCCGAGGACATGGACACCTACATCGACGCCGTCACGGCCATCGCCGACTCCGTCGGTGCGATCCGCCGCTCGACCAAGAAGATCATGATCGCGTTCGACGAGTGGAACGTCTGGTACCAGTCCGCCGCCCCGTCGACGCCGCCGAGCGGCGAGGACTGGCCGGTCGCACCGCCGTTGTTGGAGGATCACTACAGCGTGGCCGATGCCGTCGTCGTCGGTGGCCTGCTGATCAGCCTGCTGCGGCACAGCGACCGGGTGGCGGCGGCGTGCCAGGCGCAACTGGTGAACGTCATCGCACCGATCATGACCGAGCCCGGCGGCTCGGCCTGGCGGCAGACCATCTTCCACCCGTTCGCCCGCACCGCCCGGCACGCCCGGGGGGCGGTGCTCGACGTGCTGCGCGCCGGCAGCACGACGGCCACCGACCGCTACGGCGAGGTGGCGGCGGTCGACGCGGTCTGCACCTGGGACGACAGCACCGGCGAGCTGGCCGTGTTCCTCGTCAACCGGGGCACCGACGCCCCGGCCGCGGTGACCGTCGACGTCAGCGGCGCCCAGGTGACCGGGATCATCGAGTGTGTCACCGTCGGCGGCACCGACCTGGCCGCCAAGAACACCGCCGACGGCCCGGACCACGCCGAGCCGCGCCCCAACGACACGGCGCGACAGGCCGACGCGGACGTCCGGCTGACCCTGCCCCCCGCATCCTGGACGATGCTGCGGATGCGGGCCACGGAAGCGACCCGGTGACCGGCTGAGGCGGCGGTGCCCCGGCCGTCACTCCTGACACCAGGGGTGGCGGCCGGGGTTCATCCCACCGCCCACCGGGGAGGTCGATGGGTGCGGCGGCTATCGCGCCGCCTGCTCCAACCTCCCGTCGACGCGCCGGGGAATGGCGGTGTAGCCGTCCTGCAGTTCCTCCGGAAGGACCCAGGCCGGGGCGTCCTGCCAGGCCAGCGGGCGAAGGAAGCGCCGGATCGAGGTGGCGCCGACCGAGGTGTGCACGGCGTTCGTCGAGGGCCAGGGCCCGCCGTGGTGCTGGGCCCACGACACCCGCACGCCGGTGGGATAGCCGTCGAAGACGACACGACCCGAGCGGCCGGCGAACCTGTCGACGAGCCGGCGTACGACACCGGCGTCGTCGGCCGGTCCACGATGGATGGAACCGGTCAGCGACGGGGGGACGGTCGCCAGGACGGCGTCGAGCGCGGCGACGTCGTCATAGCGCACCACGACCATCAGCGGGCCGAAGCACTCGTCGGTGAGCTCGGCGGTGAGGCCCGGCAGATCGACCTCCAAGAGCGCTGGCGCGACGCGGAAGCCCTCGTCGGGGTCGACCTGGGCTCGTGCCGCGACACGGGCGCCAGCCTGCTCGAACGCCGTCGCCTGCTGCTCGTACGCGGCCTGGATGCGGTCGTTGAGCAGGATCGCACCGCCAGCGGCGGCGACCTTCTTCCGCAGCGTGTCGACCAGGCGCGCACCGCTCGGATCGGACGGCACGAACGCCAACCCGGGCTTCGTGCACAACTGGCCGCCCGAGTTGGTGAAGGAGGCGAACAGCCCCTCGGCGATCTGCTCCGCCCGGTCGACGGCCGCGCCGGGCAGGACGACGATCGGGTTCACGCTGCTCAGCTCGGCGTAGAGGGGAATGGGATCGGGGCGTTCGTCGATGGCCGCCTGGATGGCACGGGCGGCGCCGACGGAGCCCGTCAACGCGGCGGCGCGGATCTCGGGGTGGCGCACCAGCGAGCGGCCGGCCTGCTCGCCGTACACGGTCGCGACCACACCGTCGGGCCCACCCAGGTCGCGGACGGCCGCCGCGATGGCCTCGGCCGAGGCGTGCGAGGTCAACGGGTGTGACGGGTGGGCCTTCAGGACGGCGGGACAGCCCGCGGCGAGCGCGGCGGCGGTGTCACCCCCCGCCACCGAGAAGGCGAACGGGAAGTTGCTGGCTCCGAAGACGGCCACCGGCCCGAGGGGTACGAGCATCCGCCGCAGGTCCGGGCCGCGTCCGAGCGGTGTGTCGGCGGCGTGGTCGATGGCGGCCTCGACGTAGCCCCCGTCGCGCAGCACGTCACCGAACATCCGGAACTGGATCGCCGCCCGGGTGAGTTCCTGGTCGAGTCGCGCGTGGCTCAGCCCGGTCTCCGCCTCCGCCGCCGCGACCAGGTCCCCGCGACGGGCCTCCAGGGACGTGGCGATCGCGTCCAGCAGGTCGGCCCGGCCGAGTCGGCCCAGGCCGGACAGCCACCGGGCGGCCTGGGACGCCTGGTTGGCGATCACCTCCAGCCGAGGCTCGTCGGTCTCGGTGAGTTCCGTCGTACGACGTCGACCGTCGCGGGGGTCGACAGTGCTGACCACGTTCACAGCAGTCCTCTCCTTACCAGATTGCCCATCAGATCCCGGACGCCGAACTGCCAGGGCTCACACTCCTGGGCGTGCCGTACCCGGTTGACCAGGGTGCCCAGCGCCGGGCAGCCGATGCGTACCACGTCGTCGACCTTGTGGGTGAAGCCCTCGCCGGGGCGGTCCCGGTCCTGGGTGGGCGCGAACATCGTGCCGAGCATCAGGGCGGCGCCGTCGGGATAGCTGTGCTGCGGGCCGATCAGCTGCCGCACCAGGTCCGCCGGGTCGCGCGACATCTGGGTCATCTGCGAGACCGCCGCCAGGTGGAAACCGTCCACACCACGGACCTCCAGGCTCACCTCGAGCTCGCGCACCCGGGCCAGGTCGAACCGCTCGTCGAACAGCCGGATCAGGGGACCCAGGGCACACGAGGCGTTGTTGTCCTTGGCCAGGGGAAGCAGGAGCGCCGAGCGGCCCTCGACATCGCGCAGGTTCACGTCGTTGCCGAGGGTGGCGCCGACGATCCGGCCGCTGGACTGGACGATCAGCGTGACCTCGGGCTCCGGATTATTCCAGGTCGACGAGGCGAGGACTCCCACCGGGACGGCCGTGCCGACGGCGGAGAGAATCTGCCCCTTGGTGAAGATCTCGGCGTCCGGCCCGATCCCCACCTCCAGATACTGACTCCAGACACCCTCGCTGACCAGCAGGCTCTTGAGCCGCTCGGCCTCCACCGAGCCGGGCACCAGGCTGTGCAGGTCGGCGCCGATGTCGGCGAGCATCCGGTGCCGGATGTCCGCGGCGAGCGCCAGGTCACCGCGGGCCCGCTCCTCGATGACGCGTTCGATGAGCGAGACGGCGAAGGTCACGCCGGCGGCCTTGAGTGCCTGCAGGTCGACCGGGGCGAGCAACCAGGGCCGGGTGTGGTCGCGGGTCGCGGCACCCGTGTTCGCCAGGATCTCCCCGAAGTCGCCAAGCCGCGGCCCGTCCAGGCCGGCCACGGTCGCGGCGGGGTCGGGCAGTTCGCAGATGTCCCGGATGGTGGGGAACCGCCGGCTCAGGTCGATGACCTCGCCGTCGCGGACGGTCACGGGTGAGGGGCCGTCGCCGGCCGGATCCCAGATCCGGCCGATGAGGACACTGTCGTCGACGTCGTCCGGCAGCGCCTCGGCGGCGGTCCCGCACCAGTCCGCGCCGTCGGGCTGTCGTCGGGGCTGGGGCACCGTCATGAGCCGCTCTCCAGGTTGAAGAAGGAACGCTCGTCTCGCGGACGGATGTCGTACACGGCGTCCTGGAACATCCGGAGTGGATGCGGTGTGAACGGGTGCCGCTCGATCGCGGCGAGATCCAACTCGATGCCCAGTCCGACCCCGGTCGGGATGAGCACATCGCCGTCGGCGGTCAGCACCAGCCGTTCGTTGGTGATCTCGGGCCGCCATGGCACGTCGGTCGCCATGATCTCCAGGTACCGGAAGTTGGGCAGCGTCGCCCCGAGTTGCAGCGTCGCGGCCGTGCTGAGGGGGCCGCTCGGGTTGTGCGGCGCGAACCCCACGTAGCTGGTCGCCGCGAGCGTCGCGATGAAAGCCAACTCGGCGATCCCGCCGGCGTGCGTCACGTCGGGTTGGACGAAGTCGACCGCCTGGCGGGCCAGCGCCGGCGCGAAACCCTGCCGGCCGTACCACCGCTCCCCCGCCGCGATGGGCACCGGCGACGCGCGGCGGATGTCGACAAGCGCGTCGAGGTTGTCCGGCGGGCACGGCTCCTCGAACCACACCGGGTCGAACTGGGCGATCTCCTTCGCGACCCTGATCGCGTGGCGGACGTCGAAGCGCCCGTGCCCCTCGATGAACAGCTCGACGTCGCGACCCACCGCGGCACGGACGGCGTCGATCTGGGCGAGCACCCGATCCAACTGCCCGGTGGTGATGGTGAGGTCGTAGTTTTCGAACGGGTCCCACTTGAGGCCTCGGAAGCCGGACTCCACCGTCCGGCGCGCGGCCGCCGCGTAGTCCCCGGGCGTGACCGCTCCGGAGAACCAGCCGTTCGCGTACGCACGCACCCGGTCGCGGGTCGCACCGCCGAGCAGCCGGGAGACCGGGACACCGAGGTCGCGCGCCGAGATGTCCCACAGGGCCATCTCCAGCGAACTCAACGCGGTCATGATGACCGGCCCGCCGCGCCAGTACCAGTCCCGCGCGGTCTCGTAGAGGATCTTCGAGATGCTTGTGGGATCCAGGCCCACCACCGCCTCGGCCAGCTCGGCGATCGCGCCCTGGACGGCCCGTTCCTTGCCCTCCAGGGTGGCCTCACCGAGCCCGGTGATCCCCTCGTCGGTGTGCACCCGCACGATGACGAGGTTCGTACGGTAGAAGTCGACGACCACCGTGTCGACGGAGACGATCTTCATTCTTCGACTCAACCCTTCACCGCGCCGGCGGTCATGCCGGACACCACGTACTTCTGCACCAGCAGGTAGAAGGCGACGGCGGGCAGCGTGAACAGGAACGCGACGGCCATCACCGTCTGGATCGGTGTACCCAGTTCGCCGATGAAGTTCGCAATGCCGACGGAGGCCGGCTGAAGGTCGGGGTTGAAGATGAACGTCACCGCGAACACGTACTCGTTCCAGGCGTGGAAGAAGGCGATGACCGCGGTCGCCGCGATCGACGGTGCGATCAGCGGCACGTTGATGCGGGTCAGGGTGGTGAAGGGCCGGGCGCCGTCGGCACGCGCGGCCTCCTCCAACTCCTTCGGGATGCCGTCGATCGCGCCCTTGAGGATCAGCGCGACGATCGGCAGGACGAAGGCGGAGTTCACCAGGACGAGGCCGGTCAGCGAGTCGAGCAGTTCGAATCGGCGGAACAGCGCGAACAGCGGCACGACCATGAGCGCCTCGGGCAGCATCTGCGTGAACAGCAGCACGACTGTCAACACGGCCTTGCCGGCGAACGAGAACCGGGACAGCGCGTAGCCGAGCGGGATGCCCAGGCCGACCGAGACGACCATCGTTCCCACGGCGATGATGAGGCTGTTGAGCAGCCAGCCGGCCGCCTTGCCCTCGGCGAGCGCGTCAACGAACACCCCGAACTGGCCGAGGTCCGGCGTGAGCCGGGGGCGGTCGGCGAAGAGGTCGCTGTTGCTCGACAGCGCCGTGACGAACATCCAGTACAACGGGAACACCGCGACACCGAGTACGACGAGCACGGCGACGATTCGTGCGGTGACACCGAAACGGAAGCGCCTCATCGGGCGTGCTCCTTCTCCACGGCACGGGCGACCAGTCGGCTGCCGATGACGACGATGAGTGAGATGACGACACCGACCATCCCGATGGCCGCCGCCGATCCGAGTTCCTTCGAGTCGAACGCCTGCGAGTAGAGGTCGATGACGAGCGTCTCGGTGGCGCCGACCGGGCCGCCCTTGGTCATCAGCCAGATCAACTCGAACCGCCGCAGCGACCAGATCGTCATCAGCAGCGCCAGCAGGCCAACGGTGGGCTTGATGACCTGCCAGGTAACCGCGCGGAAGGTGGCCCATCGCCCCGCGCCGTCCACGGTCGCGGCCTCGTTGAGGTCCTGCGGAACCGACTGCAGCGCGGAGAGCAGCACCACGGAGGTGAACGGAAACAGCTGCCAGATGGTCGTGGCGAGCACCGCCGGGAGCGCGTAGCGGGAGCTGTCCAGGATCGCGCCGCCCGGCACACCGAGCCCTACCGCGTCGAGGAACCGGTTCACGATCCCGTACTGCGCGTTGAGCATCCAGGTGGCGATGAGCGCGACCGCGATGCCGGGAGCGGCCCACGGGACCGTGACGAGCGCCCGCGCCACACCACGGCCCCGGAACTTCCCGTTGAGCAGGAGTGCGACGGCGAGCCCGGCGCCGATCGCGACCACGACGCAGGTGATCACGTAGACGACGGTGATCAGCAGGGTGTGGCGGAACTCCGGGTCACCGAAGATGCGCTCGAAGTTGTCCAGCCCGACCCACTCGCTCTTGGTCGGGTTGAGCAGTCTCGTCCGGGTGAAGCTGAGGTACACCTCCTGAACGAGAGGCACCGCCTGGAAGACGAGGATGAACAGTGCGGCGGGTGCCAGGAACAGGTACGGCGTCCACCTGCTGCCCAACGGGCTGGGCCGACGCCCGGCCCCGGGCCGGGGTGTTGTCTTCGGTGCTCCGGTCTGCTCGACCACAGTCATCGGGTTCGATCCTTCTGGGGAAGGACGCTGCCGGCGCACGTCGCGTCGCGCCGGCAGCGTCGCCGTGTCGAGCGGTCAGCGGACCAGGTCGGTCGCCTGCTGCTGGGCGCGGTCCAGTGCCGACGTCAGGTCGGCCTTACCCTGCAGTGCCGCGACCACGTTCTGCACGACCACCTTGCGGATGTCCGGCGTCTTGGCTTCGAAGCCCAACACGATCTGCGGCAGGCTGGTCTCGGTGAGCCCGTCGAAGACGGTGAGGAACGGGGTCGCCTTGAGCGACTCGGCACTGCGCTGCGTGGTGATGGCGACGCTGCTCGCGCCGAGGATCTCCTGCAGCTTGACCTGGTTCTGCGGCTCCAGCGCCCACTTGATGAAGGTGGCGGCCTCGTCCTTGCCCTCGCTCGCCTCGTTGATCACGATCGGCGCGAGGATCGCACCCTGCTTGCGGACCGGGAATGGGATGGGCGCGACGGTGAAGTTCAGCTTGGCGTTCTGACCGCGCGTCGCGGTCACGTACCCCCCGTTGTTGAGCTCCATCCCGACCTTGCCCTCGGCGAACATGCGCCGGAACGTCGCCGCGTCCGCTCCGCGCGGGATCACCTTGGCGTCGTACAGGTCCTTGTACGCCTGCAGACCCTTGAGGTTCGCCGGCGAGTTGATCGTCAGGTTCTTACCGTCGGACCACGCGCCGCCGAAGCCGTAGACGTAGTTGAAGATGTCCTGCCACACGCCTGCCTCTTCGGCCTCGGTCTGCCGGAACGCCAGGCCGAAGACGTCGCCCTTGGTCAGCGACTTCGCGGTGGTGGCGAACTGCTCGTAGGTGGACGGCGGTGTCGGGATCAGATCCGCGTTGTAGAACATCGCGTAGTTCGACGCCTCGAAGATGAGGCCGTGCCGGACGCCGTCGTGGACCATGAACTGGTCGGGCTGCTTGAGCAGGTCGTACTTCCCGGCATCGATCAGCTTGTCCAGCGGTGCGACGAGGCCGGCGTCGGACGCGGCCTCGAACTCGGGCATGTCGAAGCGGACCAGGTCGGGGCCCTTGCCGCTGCCCATCTGGGTGAGCACCGTCTGGCCGAAGGTCGGGTACGGCACCGCGGCGGCGGAGACCTGGACCTTGGTCTGGCTCGCGTTGAACTCGTCGAGCCACTTGGTCAGCAGAGGTCCGCGACCCGGATCGCCGAAGGTCGAGGCGGCGAAGGTCAGTTTGGTGACACCGTCCCCCGAATCGCCGTCGGAGCCACAACCGGTCAGGAAAGCGGCGACCAAGCCGAGGGCACATGTCGCCCTGGCGATGCCGAAGCGAGCGCGCTGGTTACCCATTGTTACTCCAGTGTTACGAGACAGCATCATCTGGATGAAATTGCAACGATCGTAGCGCCATGCGCAACGGTGTCAAGAGGCGATTGCACATGGCGTCATCTATATTGCATAATGTGCAATGACAGCGACGGCCCGTTCGTCGCGTAAGGGGGGCACAGCCTTGGCGCAATCGATCCGCCGCGCGATCGACCTGATCCGTCGATCCGCGGAGCACCCGCTGTCCCTTACGGAGGCTGCGGAGGTGCTCGGCGTCCACAAGTCCACAGCCCTGCGCATCCTGCAGACACTGGAGTCCGCGCGCTTCGTCCGACGGACCGGCGCGGGCACCTACGTGCTCGGCAGCGGCCTGATCGAGTTGTCCGAGCTCGCGCTCGGCTCGATGGACCTCCGGCAGCCCGCCGCCGCACACCTGCGGGCGCTGCAACGCGAGACCGGCCACACCGTACACCTGGCACAGTTGACCGGCGACGAGATCATCTACATCGACAAGGTGGACAGCCCGGCGTTCGACGCCGTCAAGCTGCCGTCCCGGGTCGGGCGGGCGGTGTCCATCTACGCGAGCGCCGTCGGCAAGACGATCCTTGCCTACCTCCCCCGCGAGGAACGCGACCGCCTGCTCTCCCATGTCGTCTACAAGAGATTCACCGACACCACCTTCACCGACCGCGATGCCCTCGACGCCGAGCTTGCCCGCATCCGCGATCTCGGCTGGGCCACCGACAACGGTGAGCACGACGCCTACGTGATGTGCGTCGCCGCGCCGATCAGGGACTCGCGGGGCCAGGTCATCGCCGCCGCCTCGATCACCGCGATCGAGGTCATCGCCAGCCTCGACCAGCTGAAGGGCAACCTGCCGCGCCTGCTGGAGACCGCAACCCAGATCTCCAACGAACTCGGCTACACACCCCCGTCCGCCGAGTGACTTCAGTCCCCCGCCGCCGCGCGTCGTGGCCAGTTCGACGATGCGGACGCTCGTCGGCAGTGGGATCTTGTACGGGTGATGGAGGCGGCGCGTCGCGCACTCGAACGGGCACGAAGTTCCTCGGCCGGGTGGCACGAGCTGCGCTACGCGCGCGGCACCGACGCCGATGGCCAGTCCTGTGACGAGAACGCGGGCCGGCGAGCGAGCGTGTTGTGGGCACTGCAGTACGACCGTCGGGCCGGTGACCTTCCGCTGGTGCGGTGGCTGGTCGGGCAGGAGGCGCAGTGCCGACGCGAGGCGCCGTTCCAGGGGCTGACCGACGAGACCGAGCTGGCCGGCTATCTGCTCGCCGAGTATCGCCAGGTGGAGGACGTGTGGCTGCACTGGGAGATCAAGCGGGCCAACTTCGACACCTGGTGCGGCTACGACGCGGAGTACCTGTTCGCCGCCGGCGTGTCGGCCACCGTTGCCTTCGTGCGGGACAGCGGGCACGCCGACCGGGACGACGTGCTGGCGTACCTGGTGGACCAGGAGGGCGAGCCGGGCGTCTCCGAGGAAGGCCTGGCCCAGTGGTGGGGTGGGACACGATCGCGCTTCCCGGGCGACCCGACCGCCGAGGACCCGCTCACCTGGATCGCACGCGCCAAACTGGTCGGTGAACAGGTGCTGGCGCGCGAGTGGTTGGACCGCTGGGCGGTGGACCGGCCTCGGGACAGGGCCACACTAAGCCAGCTGCGATATGAGTTGGCCGATCTCGGTGCGTTCGCTGAGGCCGCTTCGGCGCAGCGGGAGAGCCTGGTGTTCGCCGACAACGCCTGGGATGCGGCGCCAGCCTGGCAGTCCCTTGCCGGGCTGGAGCGCCAGGCCGGCAACCACGCCGCCGCCTGGGAGGCGTTACGTGAGTGTCGCCGAGCCTTGCACGACGTGTCCGGCTGGACCGAGGTCGGCCTGGGTCGGATGTACGTGGAGGAGCTTTTCCTCCTGGCCCGCTCCGCCAGCGCCGAGCTTGCCGCCGTGGTGTTCGGCGAGGCCGACCGGCAGGCGCGCCACGTCCCCCGGTTGCCCCTGGTGGTGCTGCGCGTCGCCGTCGAGGCGGCCGACCGGGTCGGTCAGCAGACTGCGGCGAGGCGCTACCGGCAGCTCCGCGATGCCGAACAACTGCGTATCGACGTCGAGCTGGGTCGCGCGTGACACCGCGCGCCGAGGTACGGGAGCCGGACGCACCGCCTCCCGCGTCTCAGGTGCGGGAGGCGGTCGCGCCGCCGTGGAGGGTCACGCGTGTCCGCGTTCCCTCCGACCCGCTCGGCCGAGATCTGGTGACCGCTTGAGCAGGACGACACCGCCCACGATGAAGATGATGCTGAGGACCAGCCCGGTGACGTTGCCCTGGGCCAGGGTCGCGAAGATGCCCAGCAGGCCGATGATGACCGCCACCCCGCCGACAAGTCGCATGACGTAGCCGCCGACTGACTTGACTCGTTCATTCGCCATGGTGATTCTGTGCCCGACGGGCCGTCGCCACAAACCCGTGCTGGCGCGGAGCGCTCAGGCGCCGCCGAGCCGCTGGTGCTCGCCGGTCTCCATGTCGATGAAGGCCTGGATCATGGCGCGGTAGATGCGCTCGATGAGGTCCGGATCCGCGCCGGCCTCGTCCGCAAGCGCGCGGACCCGGGCCACCACCTGGGCGACCCGGTCCGGCGCACGGACCGCCTGCGTGTCGCTCTTGAGCGGGGCCGCTCGCCGGACCAGGGCCTCCCGCCGGGCGAGCAGCCCGACGAGTGCCGCGTCCAACTCGTCGATCTGGGCGCGGATGTCGGCAAGCGCCGACGCGGTGTCTGTCATGCCGGGATCGTGGCACAGCGAGAGGCACTCGGACCCGCCGAGGATCGGCACGGTCCACCCCCGGTCGCGGACGCCGACGGTCGGGGCGCCGTGCGGCTCTACGGCAGGTCGGCCACGGGCCCCCGGTGCCAGCTCTGGACGCAGGCGGCCAGCCGCTCCGGCGACTCCACGTGCCAGGTCGGCCGGTGCTCGTCGAGCGCCCGCGCTACCTGGTATCCGTAGCCGACCGCCACCACGTCGACCGGCACCGCCCGGCCGCAGATGATGTCAGCCGCCGTGTCACCGACGTACACGGACGACACCGGCGACCGACGCGCCAGCAGACGCCGCACCTTCTCGACCTTGTCGCCAGTCTCCTCGGCACCCGCGATGGAGGCGACCGACGGTGGAACACCGCCGACGCACCGGGTCAGCACCTCACGCACCCGCCGCGCCCGCGCGCCGGTGACGATCGACACGCTGCCCGCCGGCAGCGCCAGCAGCAGATCGCCGATGTGCGGGAACAGCCCGAGCTCGGCGGCGAGGTCGGTCATCCGGGCCTCGTGGCAGCGCCAGAACGCGTTTGCGCGGTCGACGCCGAGCCAGGGCGCGAGCCACGTCCCCGGAGGCCCGGCGCAGACCCAGTTCAGGTCGGCCACGCCGCCGACCTCCGGCAGGTCGGGGAATTCGTCGCGGAGCTCGCGATAGATCCGGACGCTCAGCGCGGCGCTGTCACACAGCACGCCGTCGAAGTCGAACAGCACGTGCCCGTACGCGGCCCGTTCGATCACGGCGTCTCGGCGAGGTCGGCGAGGCGCTGCGGAAGTGACGCGCTCAGGCTCGCCAGGATCCGCGCGCCCTTCTGCGCCGTGGCGGCCGACGGGCGCCCGATCACCCCGTGCGGGGTGTACGCGCGCATCCCCCGGGTGAGCAGCCCGCCGCGCCACTCCTCGGTCTCCCAGTCGGTCTCCTCGTAGCCCGGCCGTACCAGCTCGGGATGGAGGTGCAGCAGCAGCGAGACCTCGTACTCGCCGCCGTGCATGTCGCGGTGGCCGGCGCGCGTCGACAGCGCGGCGTCGTCGCAGGCGGCCGCGACGTCGGGGGGCGTGGGGAAGAGGACGATCCGGGGACCGTCGACGTTCAACTCCTGCACCGCGTTCGACAGCACGTAGTTGCCGCCGTGACCGCTGACCACCACCAGCCCGGACCAGCCGTCACGGGCGAGCGAGCGCCAGATGTCACCGATCATCGAGTGCAGGGTGACAGCGCTGATACTCACCGTCCCCGGGAAGCCCGCGTGCTCGTGCGAACACGAGATCGTCACCGGCGGAAGCGGGAACAGTTGGTGGTCGAGGCAGATGCGGTCGCTGATCGCGGTTGCCACGATGGTGTCGGTCGCCAGCGGCAGGAACGGCCCGTGCTGCTCGAAGCTGCCCACCGGCAGCACCGCCACGCCGCCGCGCCGCACGCCGGCGTCATCGGACGTGACGCCGGGGAGAAGGAGTCGCGGGTCCACCTGTCACTTCCGGATCAGGTACGAGTAGCCGCGCGACAGCTTCGACAGGACCTCGCTGGTCGCCTCCGCCGACCGGGGAGGTGCGATCTCCGGGTCGACCGAGACCGTGATTCCCGCATCGGACAACGCTTTCGCCTTGTCGGGGTTGCCCGACAGCAGACACACGTCGTCGACGCCGATGTGGTGGAGAACGCGCGCGGCGAGGCCGTAGCCGCGGGCGTCCTCCTTGGCGCCGATCGCGACGTTGCGTTGGTAGGTGTCGCCGTCCTGGAGGAGGCTGCGCACCTTGTCGTACAGCCCGATGCCGCGCCCTTCCTGCCGAAGGTAGACGATGATGCCGTAGCCGCGGGCGACGATGCGGCGCCGGGCCGCGCGGAGTTGGGCGCCGCAGTCACACCGGTCGCCGCCGAACACGTCGCCGAACAGGCACTCTGAGTGCACGCGCACCGGTACCGGCCGGGCGGGCAGGGTCGGGAACGCGCCCTTCGGCGGAGCGGTTCCGGCCGCGTACACCAGAATCAGATGGTCGCCCCCGGTGTGGCCCTGCGCGGGGTCGTACGCGCGCACACCGGCCGCATGCCAGTCGCGATCGTCGATCCGAAGCGTGGCCACCTCGGAACGTTCAATGGTCATGTGTGCTGTCCTCGACGTTGCGGGCCGGCCCTTGTTGAGCGCGCGGGGCCGACGGAGTGACGGTCGGTGTGACCAGGATCTTGACTGGTCCGGGTCGTTGACAATGCAATTCCGGCGGCAGGATTGCCGGCCCGGATCATCCGGCCGGAATCCTCGAAACCCGCAGAACCGGGCCGATTTCCGCCGTCCGAACCGCGTGGCGCACGACTGCCGCAGCGGCGAGCATGTATCGATTCGGACCCGGTTCCCCTGAGGGAGAGCATCGTGTCGCTGCAGGTCGACGACCTCCGCACAGACGCCCGTACCAACCCGCTGGGCATCGACAACCCGACGCCGGAGTTCGCCTGGCGCCTCGTAGCCGACCGGCCGGGCACGCTGCAGACGGCGTACGAGATAGAGATTTCCACTTCGGACGGCGCATGGTGGAACAGCGGACGCATCAGGGGTGACCGCCCGTTCGGGGTGGCGTACGCGGGACCACCGCTCGAGTCGTGCCGCCGCTACCACTGGCGGGTGCGGGTGGTCGACGACGCGGGAACGATCAGCGGGTGGAGCGGGCCGGCCTGGTTCGAGACGGCCCTGCTGGATCCGGCCGGCTGGCGGGCGCACTGGATCAGCGGCCCGCCGGAGTCCGCGCAGGACCATGCCGCGCTCTACCTCCGCACCACCGTGGAGGTGTCGGATCGGATCGTGCGCGGCCGCGCGTACGTGTCGGCGCTGGGCTGGTACCGCTTCTTCGTCAACGGGCACGACGTCACGGGTGATGCCCTGGTGCCGCGGTGGACACCGCTCGACCACATGGTGGAGTACCAGACGTACGACGTCACCGGATTCTTCCGCCCGGGCACCAACGTCGTCGCGATGGCGGTCGGTGACGGACGGTTCCGCGGCCGGCTCGGGGCACTCGACAAACGCTCGGTCTACGGTGACCGGCTCGCCGGCCTCGTACAGGTCGACCTCGAACTGGCCGACGGCGGCGTGGCCCGGCTCGACTCCGACGAGCGGTGGTGCGCCGGGCCCGGCCGCATCCTCGCGTCCGACCCGAAGTGGGGCGAGCGCGTCGACCTCCGGATCGACGACCACGCCTGGCGCACCGCCGCCACAACGCCGGTGACCCCGCCCCCGGTGACCCTGCACCCGGTGGACGTGCTGCCGTGGCCGGATCGGCAGTTGGTGGCCGAGGAGGTGGAGCGGGTTCGGTGCATCGAACGGCTGCCCGCCACTCGCGTGTGGCGCTCGCCCGGCGGACGGCAGCTCGTCGACTTCGGCCGCAACGTCTCCGGTGTCGCGCGGCTGCTGCTTGCCGGCCCCGCCGGCACCACGGTGAGCGTGACATACAGCGAACTCCTCGACCCCGCGGGCGAGCTCGACGCCGCGCACACGGCGAACCACGGCAGGGCCAAGCCGCAGCGGGACCAGGTGACGCTGGACGGCGGCCCGACGTGGTACCAGCCCTGGTTCACGGTGCGGGGGTTCCGCTACGTCGAGATCGACGGTCCGGCCGAGGACCTCACCGGCGCCGAGGCGATCGTCCTGTCCACCGACGTGGCCGCGACGGGCCGCGTGGACACCTCGGATGAGCGACTGAACCGTTTCCACGACAACGTGCTGGCGAGTGTGCGGGCCAACTTCGCCGACACGCCGACCGACTGCCCCACGCGCGAGCGCTCCGGATACACGGGCGACATCCAGACCTTCGCGCCCACGGCGGTCGTCTGTGTCGACGCGCAGGCGTTCCTGCGCCGCTACCTCCGCAATCTGGCCTGCGAGCAGCTGCCGGACGGCCGCGTACCACCGATGATCCCGAGCGAGGACTCGACGTTCTCCGGCGGCCGGAGGACGTTCTCGAAGCTGGCGTCCGGGTCAGTCGGATGGGGCGACGCAAGCGTCATCCTGCCCTGGACGCTGTACCGCTACCACGGTGACGAGCGGGTGCTCGACCGCCAGTACGACAGCATGCGCCGCTGGGTCGACCACCTGGAACGGCGGGCACGTACCCGCTCGGGCTGGGCCCGCTGGTTCGGGAAGCGGGTCGGTGGCCAGGAGCGGTACATCCTCGACTCCGGGTTCCACTTCGGGGAGTGGTACCGCGCCGGGTCCGACACAGGATCGCAGGTGCGCAACCTTCTCGTACGTCGGCCGGTGGTCGCCACCGCCTACCTCGCGCGGTCCGCCCACCTCCTGTCCCGCGCGGCGGGCGTCCTCGGCCGCGACGCCGACGCCGCGACCTACGCCGATCTCGCGCACGCCGTACGAGCCGCGTGGCGCGCCGCGTTCGTGCGCCCCGACGGCCGGATCGGCGCCGACGGCCAGGACGACTACGTCCGCGCCCTCGGGTTCGACCTGCTGACCGGTGAGCAGCGGCCGGCGGCGATCGCCCGGCTGGCGGCCCTGGTCGAAGGCGCGGGAACCCGCGTCACCACGGGTCTGCTGAGCACACCGATGATCCTGCCCGTACTCGCCGACGGAGGCCGCGCCGACCTCGCCTACGCCCTGCTGATGCGCACCGCGTCACCGTCGTGGCTGGCGCAGGTGGAGCGCGGCGCGACCACGGTGTGGGAGACCTGGGACGGATACGACGACAAGGGCCGCGGGCTCCTGTCCCACAACCATTACACGCACGGCGTCGTCGCCGGATTTCTCACCGAGTACGTCGCCGGGCTGACTCCGGCGGAACCCGGCTACCGCGTCATCGACGTGCGGCCCGTGCCCGGTGGCGGCCTCACCCACGCGTCCGCGACGGTGCGCACCCCGTACGGACCGGCGTCCAGCGCGTGGCGTGTGGACGGCGGGACGTGCACCCTCACCGTCACCGTACCCGCCGGGACGAGCGCCAGGATCCACACCGATCGCACTGTCGACGTCGGATCGGGCATCCACGAGATCAGCTGGGGTCAGATCGCGGTGAGGTAGGCCGCCACCTCGCCGGCCGAACTGGTGTCCACACCGATGTAGCCGTCCGGCCGCACCAGCACGTACCCCGAGTCCCCGTAGGCGGCCCGGACGTGATCGTCCGGATCCAGGAGGTCGACGCCCACGCGGTACGCCCGCACCGCATCCGACATACCCTCCGGAACCTCTCCCGAGCGTTCGAGGCACAGCAGCGTGGGCGAGGTGCCCCGGAACACGTCGAAGAGGCTGGTCGACGTGCCGTCGGCGGTGCGGCACGGCGCGTCGGGAGCGCGGTCACCGCCGCGTCCGCCCGCCGCCAGTGGACCGTCGCGGTACGACAGTCTGAGTTGGAAAGTCCGTTCGTCGGGCGTGGCCTCTTTGTCGTCAAGCAGTTCGGTGCTCAGCCCGATTGCCTGCTCGGCGACCGGCCGCCGCTCCGCCTCGTACGTGTCCAGCAGCGCGTCCGGCGCTCCGGCGAGCACGCGGGCGAGTTTCCAACCGAGGTTGTAGGCGTCCTGGACCCCGGTGTTCAGCCCCTGGCTGCCGGCCGGCGAGTGGATGTGGGCGGCGTCGCCGGCGAGGAACACCCGGCCGACACGGTAGCGGTCGGCGAGCCGCATGCTGACCCGGTAGTCCGTCGCGGCCGTGAGCGTCGTGACGGTCAGGTCGCGCCGCCGCGTGCGCTCGGTCAGGAGCCGCTGGAATCCCGCCAGCGTCAGATCGGGTGTGTCGTCGGCGGTGATCGGTGCCGACATCCGGAAGTAGTCGGTGCCGGCGACCGGCCAGATGCTGGCCTGGACCTGTTTGCGTTCCGGGTCAACCCAGACCTGCCACACGTCGCGGCGCATACCCGGCACGGTGACGTCGCCCAGCAGAAGGCGTTCGGCGGGCCGGGTGGTCCCGGTGAAGCCGACGCCCAGCGCTTTGCGCACGCCACTACGGCCGCCGTCGGCACCGACCACGAACCGTGCCCGGATCGACGAACCGGCCGCTGTGGAAACGGTGACCCCGTTGTCGTCCTGGTCGAACCCGACCATCTCGGCGTCGTGCTCCACCGCCACGCCGAGTCCGGCCAGCCGCTCGCGGAGGATCCGCTCGGTGCGCCACTGCGGCTGCACGATCGGCATCGGGTACGGCACGTCGGGCGTGGGCTCGCTACGCGGTTGGGTGTGCCCCTGGTACACCGGGTCCCGTCCGAAGTACACCTGGACCGGCGGGTACTCCTGGCCGGTCGCGAGGATCGGGTCGATGACGCCGAGGTCGTGGAATACCTCCAGCGTGCGCGGCTGCAGCCCGTTGCCGCGTGTGCCGGGGTAGAAGTCGGCCGGGTTCCGGTCGATGATCCGCACCCGCACCCGGCGCCGGGCCAGCTCGATGGCGAGGGTGAGCCCGGTCGGACCGGCCCCCACGACGACGACGTCTACATCCGGGTTCACCTGAGAGACCATCGCCACAGTATTGCCAGGCGAATCCGAGAAAGGCCGCCCACCGGCAGTTTCAACGCGATTCCGCCGCCGGAAACGCATGCGTAAGCGCGTGTCGCGGACGCGGCGGTGAATCGAGGAGCGGGATCGATCCGTCAGCATGCTCCGCCACCACCCGTCGGTGCGCCCCACCGCCCCGTCGGCCTGCGCCGGACCCAGCTCAGCCGCCGGAGTCGTCACCGTCGGCGAACGCCGCCTGCGGTTCGAGACGCTGGCCCCGCGCGTACTCCTGGGCGTAGCCGGCCGGGCCGAGGGCCTCGACCGCGGCCGCCCGCACGGCCGCCAGGTCGGCGGCGTCGTCGGGATCCGGCACCTGGCCCAGTGCCGCGAAGGCGGCGTCGGTGACGGCGATCATCCGGGCGGCCCGCGCGTGGTCGCCGTGGGCCGACGCGAGCGCGGCGCCCGCCACGCAGACGTACGGGACGAAGTCCGCCCAGCCGTTGCGGAAGACCTTCTCGCGGCTCGCGGCGAACAACGCCCTCGCCGCGTCGAGATTGCCGAGACCCAACTCGCAGAACGCGAGGTTGTGGGTCTCCGAGTTGACGACCTCGGGCTGGCCCAGGGCCTCGTTGAGCGCGATGCTCTCCCGGTAGAGCTCCCGGGCGCGGGCCAGGTCACCGGACATCCGTGCCACGGCGGCAAGCACGTGGCGGGGCCGCTCCTCCAGACTCCGATCGCCGGCAGCGACCGCGACCGCGAGCGCCTCCCGAGCGCGTGCCTCCCCACCGGCGAGGTCACCTCCTCGGATGGCGACCCGGGCGAGGCTGTAGCGGGCCTCCACCTCTCCCGCCGGATCACCGGCGGCGCGCGCCCTGTCGATCTCGACCTCGCTCATCCGCACCACCGCGGCGGTCTCGCCCCGACGGAAGGCCGCGCGCACGTCGTCGCTGAAACCCATCTCTGTCCTTCCCTCTGCGCTGCGGTCATCCTGCGCGAACGCGTGCTGGTCAGCCCGCGGTGAAGCTGGTCCAGGTCTCCACGAGACCGAACCCCATCGACTCGTAGAGCGCCCGGCCCATCGCGCTGGACTGCAGGTAGGCGGCGTCCGCGCCGGCCGCGATACCGTCGCGCAGTACGGCCTCCGTGATCGTGCGGCCCAGCCCGCGGCCTCGTGCGGATGGCACGACGGCGATGTTGAACACGCCCACCACGCCGGAGGTCGACATCCCGAGCCCGGTGCCGACCGGCCGGCCGGACTCCTCGGCCAGGTAACCGGTGATGGAGTCGGCGTCGAGCACACCGCCGCCCATCAGCGAACCGAAGATGCCCTCGGGAGCTTCGAAGCCCCGGGTGAGGGTGTCGGTGTAGAGGTCGGCCTCCGCCGCGCGGACCTGGCGGACCACCTCTCGCCGCCGTGCGTCGGCCCGGAACACGACGTCTTCCGCGCCGCAGGCCAGCATCGGCACAGCACTGCTGTGGAGCAACCCGTGTCGAGCCGCGAGAGCGCGGACCTCGTCGTCCGCCTCGCCGCGAACCATGATCGACCAGCGCGTGGTCTGCCTGCCGACCTCGACCGCCATCTCGTCGAGCGCCACGAGGTCCGGTCTGAGCGTCGTGTCGTAGGCCGCGTTCAGCGCCGCCACTCCGGCGTGGGTCAGCGCTGCGCGTGCGGTGCCCCGCTCGGCGTACCAGCCCTTCGGGGTGACCGCACAGAGGTTCTTGATGGCATCGAAGTACGACGCGGCCATCCGCTCGGCGATGGTGTTGATCGAGACTCCCTCGTGTTGTCCGCAGCCCCCAACCCCAGCTCTGCGGCGCCCTGACCAGCCCGTGAAGCGTTCGAGTATGCCTGGGCCGGTCTCCGTCGATGGAAACCGGCCCCCAGCGAGAGCGGTCAGGCGGCGAGCTTGTTGGCGATCTTGACGACCCGCTGAGCCATGTGGTCGAGGGCGTTGAGCTGAGCGTCACCCAGCGGCGCGTCGTTGCCGCCGCCGGTGACGTGCGAGACGCCGTACGGGTTGCCGTCCGCGAACTTCAGCGGGTCGGTGTAGCCGGGTGCGACGACCACGCCGCCGAAGTGGTGGATCGTGTTGTAGAGCGCCAGCAGCGTCGACTCCTGCCCACCGTGGGCGGTCATGGTCGCGGTGAAGCCGGCGTACACCTTGTCGGCCAGCAGGCCCTGCGCCCACTGCGGGCCCAGGGTGTCGAGGAACTGCTTGAGCTGGCTGGCGATGTTGCCGAACCGGGTGGGCGAGCCGAACAGCACCGCGTCGGCCCAGACGAGGTCGTCGGCGGTCGCCTTCGCCTCGTTCTTCGTGGCGTCGAAGTGCTGGCTCCAGGCGGCGTTGGAGGCGATGGCCTCCTCCGGGGCAAGCTCCGGAACCTGACGCAGGCGCACCTCGGCGCCGGCCTTCTCGCCAGCCTCGGCGAGCCGCTGGGCCATGGCGTGGATGGTGCCGGTGGCGGAGTAGTAGATGACGGAGAGCTTGGCCATCGAAGGGTCCCTTCTCGAAGTAGTTGCTGGCGATAAAGTTGCGGCAGCAACAATCTGACTCTAGCAACGGGAGCGGGAGACCGCCAACGAGCCCCCGGCAGCCCCATGATCAACTCGCTTTCAGAGAACCGGGCTGTCCGACCGGCCCGGACACCCCGACATTCAGGAGACCGAGTCGATCACCCCAACCCGGCGGCCGGCCGGGCGAGTCCGCGGCCGGTACGATCAGCGCGTGAATCTGGACGTCACCGCCGACCGGCTCGGGGTGCCCGTCGAGGACGTCGACCGCGTGCACCGCCTCGCCGACGGCCGGCCGTCCGCTCCGCTACCGGTCAAGGCGGACGCGCCCGCACTCCTCGACCGCCTCGCCGTACGACCGGACGACGCCGCCGAGATCATGGCGGGCTGGCCCGACCCCGGCTCGCCACTGTGGACTCCGGAGCTGCGCTGGCTGCTCGACCGCTCGACCGCTCTGGTTGTCGCCGATCTCGGCGGCCACGGCTGGCTGCCGCCCGGCCCCGCACTGCCGCGCGACCGGGGCCCCGCCTGGCGGCATCTCTACGTGTACGCGTACCTGGCCCTGGTCGACGTCGTCCGGGGATACCACCGCGACCACGGCATCCCCGACGACGTGTCCTGGGTGACCCTGGCGGACCTGGGCCGCAACCTCGCGATCGACAGGCGGATGCGCCGCGAGGGGTGGCCGGTCATGCAGAGCTGGCTGACGCTGCACGCACGCGGCGGCCTCTACGAGCTGGGCCGACTACAGCACCAGCGCGGCGGCACGGCCATCGATCTGCACATCCCCGAGGCGGGGCCGCTGACCCCGACGGCTGTCGACGCGTCACTCGACGAGGCCCGCGCGTTCTTTCCACGCCACTTCCCCGACGAGCACTACACCGCGTTCGCCTGCGGCTCCTGGCTGCTGGACCCGCAGTTGCGGGAGTACCTGCCCGAGGGTTCCAACATCATCCGGTTCCAGCAGCGGTTCGAGCTGGACCCCTACGAGGAGCCCGAAGGCATCGACGCCGACGTCGAGGTGCTGCGGTTCGCGTTCCGCACCCTGACCACGCCACTCGACCAACTGCCGCGCGGCACCGTGCTCCAGCGTGCGGTCGTCGACCACCTGGCGGCCGGCCGCCACTGGCGCTGGCACCGCGGCCGGTTCCCCATCTAGCTGCCCGCCCGCACCGGGTGCCGCGTTCTCGGCCGCTCAGTCGAGGCAGAACTCGTTGCCCTCGACGTCCTGCATCACGAGGCACGACTCGTTGTCCTCGTCGGCGGTGAGCAGCCGTACGCGCGTCGCGCCGAGCGCGACAAGCCGCGCGCATTCGGCCTCCAGTGCGGCCAGCCGCTCATCGCCGACGAGGCCGGTGCCGACCCGTACGTCAAGATGCAGCCGATTCTTGACGACCTTGCCTTCGGGAACGCGCTGGAAGTACAGGCGCGGACCCACCCCGGTGGGATCGGCGCAGGCGAATCCGGAACCCTGTTTCTCCGGTGGCCGCGCCCGATCAAAGTCGTCCCAGGTGGCGAACCCCTTCGGCGGCGGCGGTACGACGTAACCCAACACCGCGCACCAGAAGCGGGCGACGCGCTCCGGCTCCGCGCAGTCGAAGGTGATCTGGACCTGCCTGACCGACGCCATCCCGCCACCCTAGAGGGACGGCCTCGTCGTCCGCACCGACCCTGCCCGACGGCCGCCCCCGAGTTCTGGTCGGTCACGAGAGAATCTCGACGTACCCGTCGCTGCCGTGTACGCGGATCCGCTGCCCGTCGGCAATCAGCCGGGTGGCGTCCACCACGCTGACGACGGCCGGCAGACCGTACTCCCGGGCGATCACCGCGCCGTGCGTCATCAGGCCGCCGACCTCCGTCACCAGGCCCGCGACGGCGACGAAGAGAGGCGTCCAGCTCGGGTCCGTGTGGGCCGTGACGAGGATGTCGCCCGGTTCGAGATGAGCCTGGGCCAGGTCCAGGATGACGCGGGCACGCCCTTCGACCGTCCCGGCGGAGACCGGTAGCCCGATCAGCGCGCCGGCCGGCACGTCGTCACGCCGGTACGCCCCGGTGAGGGCCTCGCCGTCCGAGGTCAGCACCCGGGGCGGCGTGAGCGCGTGGTACGACCGGAACTCGTCCCTGCGGCGCTGGATCAGGGCGTCGTCCACCACCTGGTTCGCGCGCACGACGTCGTGCAACTCCTGGAACGTGAGGTAGAAGACGTCCTCCCGGTCGCGGAGCACGTCGGCCCGCACGAGGCGCTCGGCCTCTCGCATCAGGGCCTGCTTGTAGACGAAGTAGCGGCTGATGATGCCGTACTTCGGGTACTCCCGATAGCCGACGAAGGTCCGGACCCGGTCGATCATCCGCTTGGTCTCGTCGGCCTTCTGCTCCCCGTCCGGCAGTGCCCGCAGGCGCGTCAACACCTCGCGCTCCTTCTCCTGCGCCTCCTGCCGCCCCTGCTCGAAGCGCCGCTGGGCGGCACCCGGCGCGAAGTTCGCGACGTTGTCCAGGAGCACCGGCACGAGCGTGGCGGGGCGTTCGCGCCACCGCGGCCTGGTGATGTCGATCTCGCCGACGCAGCGCATGCCGTACCGGTCGAGGTAGGCCTCGATGGCGTCGCGCGCCTCCGGCCCGCCCGCGAGCTTCGGCAGCTCGTCCAGGAAGCCGTCATCCTGGACGCCCCGCAGGAACGCCACCACCTCCGGATGTGGACGGATCACGTCCGCGACGTCGAGCAGCGCGAGCCCCATCTCCGACGTGACGTTACCGGGGGCGGACAGCGTGAGGATGTCGGCGGCGTTCCGCTCACCCAACCACTCCCCCAGCCGGTCGTTGAGCCACCAGGTGGCCTCCATCCCCGCCATGATCGCCTGCATGCTCAGCGGATCGCCGAGGTCGCGCTTGTGCTCCGCGAAGGCCGTCAGCAGGAAGTCGAACAGCGCCGGGCCACTCAACGCCGCGATGTCGTGCCGCAGGGCGGCGACGGCCGCCTCGCTGCGCGCGATCAGTTGGGTCACAATGGCCGGATCCGTCTCGATCGGGGCGGACGCACCCCGAGCCGGCGGCCCGACGGGACCGCTGTCCGCGAGCGCCGGTACGAAGTCGGGGCGCTCCAGGACCGTCTCCAGCGCGTCCCTGGTCAGCGGGTCGGTCCGGTCTGCCATCTTCAGGAAGCCGGCCCGGCTCCCGGGCGAGGCCAGGATCCGGGTGGCGTCGACGAACAGTCTCCCGCCGGCCTCGAGCATCGGCGCCATGGCCGTCAGCTGCCACATGGAGAGTCCCAGCGGCCTCATCGGGTCGGTCATCATCTGCTGGTGACCGACGGAGAGGTAGACGTGGTTCTCCTGGTCGGCGACGGCGGGGATGGGGAAGAGCGTGGTGATCGGCCGGCTCTGCACGATCTGGAAGTCGTCGTCGACCAGACACCATTCGATGTCCTGTGGCCGACCGAAATGCGCCTCGATCCGTCGCCCGAGCTGCACGAGTCGTACGACCTGCGCATCCGTGAGCGCCGGCTGCTCCTGCCGCTGCGGGTCGATCGTCACCTCGCGCGTCCCACCGGCCGGCACGGCGTGCACGGCGACCCGCTTGGCGGCGACGGTCCGGGCGATGACCGCACCATCGCGCACCGTGAAGACGTCCGGGTTCACCCGGCCGGAGACCAGGGCCTCACCGAGGCCGAAGCTCGCGTCCACGGTGGCGACCTTCCGGTTGCCGGTGACGGGGTCCGCCGTGAACAGGACGCCGGCCGACTGGGGGAAGACCATCCGCTGCACGACCACGGCCATGCCGACCCTCCGGTGGTCGAAGCCGTTGCGCAGGCGGTAGGTCACGGCCCGCTCGGTGAACAGCGACGCCCAGCACCGGCTGAGGTGCTCGAGGATCGCCGCCGGGCCGATGACGTTCAGGTAGGTGTCCTGCTGACCAGCGAAGGAGGCGGTCGGCATGTCCTCTGCCGTCGCGCTGGAACGCACGGCGTAGGCGGATCTCTCGCCGAGGACGGCGAGCGGACGGGTGATCGCCGTGGCGAGATCGCCAGGGATGGGGATCCCCTCGATGCTCCGGCGGACCTGCGCGCTGAGCGCACCGATCGCCTCCCGGTCATCCGGGCTCAGGCGCGACAGCTGATCGAGCGCATCGTCGATCCCCGGTGAGTCCGCCAGGATCCGCCGGAAGGCGGCGGTCGTCACGCAGAAGCCAGCCGGCACCCGGATGCCGTCGATCCGGGACAGGCCGCCCAGGTTCGCGGCCTTTCCGCCGACGAGCGCGACGGACGTCTGGTCAACCTCTCGAAGATCCAACACATACTGCTCGATCACTGCCCCACCTCCCGGATAGCCGTGCTGCCTGGCACCGCGGCGGCCGCGGTCGCGGGCAACCGCACCGCCACTACCGTCCGCGGATCGCGGTGGCCGCGTCCCCCGTACAACGAACACACACCCACGTCGGGCCCCCGTTTTCCTTGTCGACGCCGCGTCCGGCCGCCGATTCTGCGGCACGACCCGGGCCTTGCCGCAAGCCCCCCGCTGCGGTATAAGTTAGAAGTGGCAGGGAGTCTGATCTCCCTGCCTTTGCTTTTGTCGGCCGTTGCGGGCCGAGATCCGTCGACCAACTCAGAGCCCGCCGGGCACCCGCGGCGGATGCCGGTTAGGGGTGGTCCGCTCCGGTGGGCCGGGCTAGGTTCACAACGTCCGGCAGTTGCCTGCCGGGGCACCGGCCACGCCCGGCGACCCGCACCGGGCCCGGCCGTCGTGCGCCGGTGACGCGCCGCGGGGTACGACGAGAAGGGGCACCTGCCTGTGCTGCTGAGTTCGCTGCTCGCGTCGACCGACGAGCACCCGGATGCGATCCGGATCGACGACCGGGCGACGTCGTGGGTGGAGTTACGGCGGCTCGCCGGTGCGGTGGCCGACGACCTGCGCGGTGTGGACCGTGTCGCCATCGACGCGACCGCCAGCCTGCACACCGTGGTCGGCGTCATCGGCGCGCTGCTGGCCGGGTCGGCGGTGATACCGGTGCCACCGGACGCCGGCCCGATGGAACGGGAGCACATCCTGCGCGACTCGGCGCCCGGAGCGTTGCTCGTGCCGGCCGACGCGGAGCGCCGCGAGGCACCCGACGGGCTGCCGACCATTCCGATCGACCTCGCGCGACGATCGGACACCAACCATCCGGAGCCGGATCCGGCCGGCATCGCGCTGATTCTCTACACCAGCGGCACCACCGGCGCGCCGAAGGGCGTGATGCTCTCCCGGCGCGCCATCGCGGCCTGCCTCGACGGGCTCGCCGCGGCCTGGCAGTGGACGCCGGACGACCTGCTCGTGCACGGCCTGCCGCTGTTCCACGTACACGGGCTGGTGCTCGGGGTGCTCGGCCCCCTGCGCGTGGGCAGCCGGCTGCACCACGTGGGCCAACCCCGCCCCCAGCGGTACGCGGCGGCGGCCGGCTCCCTCTATTTCGGCGTCCCCACCATCTGGTCCCGGATCGCCGCCGACGAGCCCTCGGCCCGGGCCCTGCGCGCCGCGCGACTGCTGGTGTCGGGCAGCGCGGCTCTGCCCGCGACGGTCTTCGCCGACCTGGCCCGGCTCACCGGCCACCAGATCGTCGAACGCTACGGGATGACCGAAACGTTGATCACGGTGAGCGCCACCGCCGACGGCCCCCGCCGCCCGGGCGCCGTCGGTCTGCCGTTGCCGGGGGTACGCACCCGGGTCGTCGACGAGCAGGGCCGCTCGATGCCCACCGACGGGGTGGCGATGGGCGAGCTCGAGGTGTGCGGCCCGACCCTCTTCGACGGGTACCTGAACCGGCCCGACGCGGACGCCGCCGCCCGCACCACGGACGGGTGGTTCCGCACCGGCGACGTGGCCACGATCGGTCCGGACGGTTGGCATCGCATCGTCGGCCGGGCAGCCACCGACCTGATCAAGAGCGGCGGTTACCGGATCGGCGCCGGCGAGGTGGAGGACGCGCTGCTGGCGCATCCCGGTGTCCGGGAGGCCGCGGTGGTGGGCACGCCGCACCCTGATCTCGGCCAACAGGTGACGGCGTACGTCGTGGGTGACGCGCTCGACGAGGCGGATCTGATCGAGTTCGTGGCCCGACAACTGTCGACGCACAAGCGTCCCCGGCAGGTGCGGCTGGTCGAGGCCCTGCCGCGCAACGCTCTGGGCAAGGTGCAGAAGGGCCGGCTCCGGGCGGACTGATCCCGCACCGGCCGCCGGCGCCCCTCCCTGACCGGCCGGCGCGAGATCGAGGCGTTCCCGGCCGAAAAGTGGGAACGCCGACTCGCGCACCTCGCGCGGACGACCGCGGGTGCCACCGGAGACCAGAGAGGCGCCATGAACGAGCTGACCGTACGCGCCATCGGCGGGCCGACGGCCGTCCTCGACTACGCGGGCTCGCGCGTCGTGTTGGATCCGACCTTCGACGATCCGCAGACGTACCACTACGGCAAGGTCACCGCGACCAAACTGGTCGGCCCGAGCGTCTCGCCCGAGGACCTCGGTCAGGTCGACCTGGTGCTCGTGTCGCACGAGCACCACCTCGACAATCTCGACATCTCCGGCCGGGAGTACGCGCGGCAGGCCCGGCGGGTGCTCACCACGGCGGCGGGGGCACCGAAGCTCGGCCCCGGTGCGGTCGGCCTTCTGCCGTTCGCGCACGCCGACGTCGGCGACCTGCGGGTCACGGCGGTTCCGGCGCTGCACGGTACGCCGGAGATCGGTGTGGTCAACGGCCCGGTGATCGGGTTCGTGCTGGAGGCGGGTGGCTGGCCGACGGTCTACGTCAGCGGTGACAACGCGTCGGTGGACGTCGTGGCGGTGATCGCGGAACGGTTCCCGGCGATCGAGATCGCGATCCTCAACCTGGGCGCGGCCTACATCGCGGCACGCGGCGAGGGGTTCCTCACCCTGACGGCGGAGCTGGCGGCACGCGCGGCGGCCCTGCTCGGCGTCCGGGCGGTGGTCCCGGTGCACCAGCACGGCTGGGCGCACTACACCCAGGACGCCGACGACGTCGAGCGCGCCTTCACGGCGGCGGGCCTGAGACACCTGCTCGTCGACCTGCGCCCCGGCGACTCGGCGACCATCTGAGCTCTGGTGCGGGCAGGTGACCGCCGCTCACGGGCAACCCCGTGAGCGGCGGTCACTTCTCGTCACTCGGTTCGCAGTGCCACCGCGACCCGGGTCTTCGCCGCCCAGCCGGCCGGCAGCAGGGCGCCGACCACGGCGATGACCAACCCGCCGAGACCGAAGAGCAACAGGTCGACCGAGCCGTACACGTCCAGGATCGCGTCCGGCAGGCGGAAGCCCACGCTGCTCGCCATCTCGGTGATGACCGTGCGTTGCAGCAGCACGCCGACCCCCGCACCGACCGCACCGCCGACCAGGCCGGTGACCACGACCGAGGCGATGACCATCACCGTGGTCTGCCGGGGCGTCATCCCGAGCGCCTTGTGCACGCCCAGGTCGTGGACGCGTTCCCGGGTTTCCAGGACCACCGTGTTCAGCACGCCGAGGCCGGCGACGATCATCAGCAGGAGGCTGAGCAGCCCGGTCAGCGCGTTGATGATGATGATCATCTCGTCGGGCTCGTGGCTGAGGCCGTCGGCCACCGCGCCGAGCGGGTCCAGGGCCGCCGTCAACGCCGTGGCGTACGCCCGGGCGTCGGTGCCGGGCTCCACCGTGACGTAGTACGTCGACGGTGCCAGCTCCGGCTCGGCCGCCCGCAGCGTGGCGATGTCGGTGACGACCTGCATGCCGTCGTCGTCGATGTTGAACGCCTCACCGACGATCGTGACGGGGATGTCGACGCCCTTGTCGGTCAGCACGATGCGGTCACCGACCCCTTTTCCGGCCGCCGTGAGGAACGGCGTCGAGACGACGATCTGCGCCGGGCCGGTCAGCCAGGTCCCCGACACCATCCGGTAGTAGCGCGCAGCGTCCGGCCCGGTGACCGCGACCGCGTCCAGCTCGCCGGTGATCCCCGCGGCGGTGATCTCGCTGCGGGCCATGCCCAGGTACCCGTCGGTGCCCGCCTGGTCGGCGATCACCCGCTCGATCGCTGCCGGGTCGCCGAACGGCTGCTCCTGCACCGGACCCGGTCGCTGCCCCGGGCCCGGCGGCTGCCCCGGCCCCGGCGGCGGCCCGCCCTGCGGCATCCGGTGCGGCTGCCCGACCTGGACGTCGGCGATGTCCTCGACCTCCTGGATCCGGTTCAGCGACGTACCGAGACCGACCGCGAAGGTGACCGCGGCCGCGCCGAACGCGATCGCGGCGACCACGCTCACCGCCCGTACCGGTCGGGCGAAGGGGTGGGCCAGGCCGAGCGTCACCGGCCGGGAGACCGGCAGCCGGCTGGTCAGGCGGGCCGCCCACCGACCGCGGCCGGGCCGGGGGGTACGCCCGACGGCGAGCGCGTCGACGCTGCGCAACCTGCCGGCCCGGGCCGCGGCGGCCAGGGCGGTCACCGCCACGAGGGTGAGCGCGCCGCCGGCCACCACCGCGTCGACCCAGAGCGCGACCCCGTTGTCGTCCGTACCGTAGATCCGGTCGGTCTGGGCGAGGATCGGCACGGTCAGGAGGTTGCCGGCGACCACACCGAGCGCCGCACCGACAGTGGCCGGGATGAGCGCCTGCCCCACGTACGCGCGGACCACCTGGGCCGGCGTGAAGCCGAGCGCCTTGAGGATGCCGATCCGGCGGGTGGCGGTGGAGACCGCGCCGGCGATGACGTTGCCGATGATCAGCACCGCCATGACCACACCCAGCATGCCGAAGGCGATCAGGAACGGCACCAGCAGGACTGTCTCGCCGGTGGCCTCCCGGCGGACGTCGAGCCACGACACGGCGCTGTCGAGCGCGGCAGCGGGGAGGGACGCCTGCACCGCGGTCCGACCGGCCTGGACCTGGGCGGCCGTGCCGGCCTCGGTGAAGCGGTAGAGCATCTGGTAGGCGCGCGGGCCGTCGGGGCCGGTCCAGGCCACGAGCTGCGCCGGGGTGGTCCAGGCGTCGGCGGTCTGACTGGCCGACCGGGCCAGCCCGACGACTGTCACCGACGGGCTGCCCGGTGCGTCGGACACCGTCCACCGCTGGCCGAGCACCTTCGGTGGCAACCGCAGATTCTCCCCCGTGGCCAGCACGATCTCCCCCGGTCCGGTCGCCCACCGGCCGTCGACGACGTCGACCCGGTCGACCGCGCCGCCCGGATCGGCACGCCCGACGACGGTCAGCGGCGGCATCGGGTTACCCATCGGGCTGGTCAGGTTCAGCTCCGCGTTCGGGAACGGTCCCGCCGACCCGGCGACCCCGGCGACGCTCGCGGAGGCGGCCAGCTGCGCCTCGGTGACCGCGTCCGCGTCGAACTGGGCGGCGAGGTGCGCGCCCTGCTGCTGGCTGAAGGCCCGGTCGAAGGGTCCCCGGGAGGCCACCATCAGCGAACCGCCGAGGACGGCCGAGGTCACCGCGATCATCACGACCAAACCGATCACGACAGTCTGTACGCGTCGCCGCCCGACCCCGGCACGGACAACCCGAGCCAGCGCGCTCATCGGATCCGCTCCAACGCGGAGTCGGCGGCGACCTGCCCGTCCAGGAGCTGGACGGTCCGGGTTGCGCACCGCTCGGCGAGGACCAGGTCGTGGGTGACCACGACGATGGTCTGGCCGTCGGCGTGCAACTCGGTCAGCAGGCGCATGACCTCCTCGCCGGAGGCGGTGTCCAACGCCCCGGTCGGCTCGTCGGCCAGCAGCAGCGGCGGCCGGTTCATCAGCGCGCGGGCGACGGCGACCCGCTGCCGTTCACCGCCGGAGAGCCTCCCGGGGTACGCGCCGGCGTGTCGGTCGACGCCGAGCCGGCCGAGCAGTTCGGTCGCCCGCCGCTGGGCGGTGCCGCGGCCCATCCCGGCCAGCTGTGCCGGCAGCATGACGTTGTCGGCGACGGTCAGGTCGTCGAGGAGGTTGAAGAACTGGAACACCAGGCCGATCCGGGCCCTGCGGTACCGGGCGGAGGCCGCCTCGCCGAGCTGGTCGACCCGCACCCCGTCGACGGTGACCGTGCCGGTGCTCGGCCGGTCCAGCCCGGCCACCAGGTTCAGCATCGTCGACTTGCCGCTGCCGGACGGGCCGAGGATCGCCACCGCCTCGCCGGGCGCGACACTCAACGACACCGCACGCAGCGCCGGTGGCCCTTCGTCGTACCGGCGTGTCACCTCGTGCAACTCGATAAGCGGTGTGGTCATGTCCCCGTCTCCTCAGGTGGTGGTGAGCTGGCGAGGCTGACGCTAGGGGCGGGGACGAGTCGGACACATCGGCAGCGGGAGGCATCTTCGGTACCGCGTCGGGATGAGCGGTGGCGGCGTCATCCCTGCGAGGTAGGCGTGTGATGTAGCGACACCGCTCGCCAGGCGGATGCCCACCGGCGCGGTCGGCACCGAGAATGAACCGATGACGGGACGTGCGGTGGTGATCCGGCTGTGGTCGCACATCCGGTCCCTGGCGCGTCCGGTCGGCCAGGTGCCGCAGTTGTCGCGCCGGGGGCAGCTGTTCGACGCGCTCCTGGCGCTGGGGCTCGGTCTCCTCGCGATCCAGGCGGGTACGGGTGACGCGGACGGGCCGAGGCCGTACCGGGTCGAGGTGGATCGGGGTGAGCTCTGGCGAGGGCCGCCGGTGCCACCCGACCCGGTGTGGCCGCCCTTCCTGCCAGTCGAGGACGACGGCACCGGCTGGACGGCGGCGCTGCTCCTGCTCGTCGTGCTTCCGTTGGTGTTCCGCCGCCGGTACCCGTTGGGGACGCTCTGGGTGGTGCTGGCGAGCGCCGGGCTGGTCGACCAAAATCCGGCCGCGCTGCGGCTGTCCTTCTTCGCCTGCGTGGTGGCCGGCTACAGCGCCGCTGTCTTCAGCCCGTACAAGATCCTGGCATTGGCCAGCCTGCCGGCGGCCGCGTTCCTGCACGCGGGGTTGCAGTCGGACGCCAGCTCGGTGTCCGACAGCGCCGTGCCGTTTTTGATCCTGCTGCCGATCGCGGTGGCGGCCGACGGGCTACGCCGGTGGAAGGAGCACGCCGACGAGGGCCGGGCGCGGATGGTGGCCATGGAGCACGAGCAGGTCGAGGCGCTGCGCCGGGCGACGGAGGTCGAACGGGCCCGGATCGCCCGGGAGTTGCACGACGTGGTGACCCACAACGTGAGCGTGATGGTGATCCAGGCCGGCGCGGCCCGCAAGGTGATGGAGTCCAGGCCCGCGGACGCCCGGGCGGCGCTGCTCGCGGTCGAGGCCGGTGGTCGGGCGGCGATGACCGAGCTGCGGCACGTGATGGGTCTGCTCACCATGGACGACGACGTTCTCGGGCAGGAGGGTGGGTCCGACCTGGTGCCGCAGCCCGGTCTCGACGGGCTGGACGCGCTGGTGCAGCGGGTCCGCGACTCGGGGGTCACGGTCGAGCTCGTCGTCCGCGGGCAGCGGGGGCCGCTGCCGTCGGGCATCGAGCTGACCGTCTACCGGCTGGTGCAGGAGGCGTTGACGAACGCGGTCAAACACGCTGCCAGCGCATCCGTCCGTGTGCTCGTCGAGTACGGCGGGGAGCACCTGCGCGTCGAGGTCACCGACACCGGCGGCCGAGCCGGCGTGACCACCGGCACCGGGCGAGGGCTGATCGGTCTGCGCGAACGGCTCGCGGTCTACGGTGGCACGCTCGCGGCGGGTCCACGACTCACCGGCGGGTTCCGTGTCCAGGCCCTGATCCCGATGGAGAATGTCGTGGTCGACGGCGTCGCGGGCGACGGTCGGACGGGCGCACCGTTGGGGGGCGAGGCATGACCACACCACTGCGGGTGGTGGTCGCTGACGACCAGGCGTTGGTCCGGGCCGGGTTCCGGATGATCCTGACCGCCGACGGAATCGACGTGGTCGCCGAGGCGACGACCGGGGTCGAGGCGGTCGACGCGGTCCACCGGCACCGGCCCGACGTGGTCCTGATGGACATCCGGATGCCTGACCTGGACGGTCTCGCGGCCGCCCGCCAGATCCTCGCCGGTGTTGGCGAGGCGCCGCGCATCATCATGCTCACGACCTTCGACCTGGACCAGTACGTGTACGCGGCACTCACCGCGGGCGCCAGCGGATTCCTCCTCAAGGACGTCACTCCGGAGCATCTGGTGGGTGCGGTCCGGCTGGTCCGATCCGGCGACGCGCTGCTGGCGCCGACGATCACCCGGCGGCTGGTGCAACGGTTCGCCCAACGCGACACCGACCCGCCGACCACCCACCGGGACCTGTCCGCCCTGACCCCGCGTGAGCTGGAGGTGCTGGGCCTGCTGGCCCACGGCCTGAGCAACGCCGAGCTCGCCGGTCGCCTGCACCTGTCGGAGGCGACAGTGAAGACGCACGTCGCCCGGATCCTGGCCAAGCTGGGCCTGCGCGACCGGGTCCAGGCCGTCGTCGTCGCGTACCGGACCGGCCTGGTCGCCCCCTGACCGTGGGCCGGCACAGAAGCCGGTGACGGCGGTGGCCGCCCCCGCGACAATGGTTCGCGTGGAGGAGGTCGAGGTCGTCGTTGCCCATCACGAGCGCGCCACCCTGCGCGTCGGTGCGGTGTTCCTGAAGATCGACGCCGATCAGAGGCGCACCGATGTCGAGGTCGCGGCGATGGCGATGGCACCGATCCCGACGCCGGAGGTGCTGTGGCGCAGGCCGCCCGTGCTCGCGCTCGCCGCCCTTCCCGGCACGGCGCTCGGCCGCCTCGGCGAACCGTCGACCGCGTCGGCGGGGGCGTGGGCGGCGGCGGGTGCCGCCGTACGGATGCTGCACGACGCGCCGTTGCCGCCATGGCCCGGTCGAAGCGTCGACGAGATCGCCGCGCACCTCGACGGCGAGTGCGAGTTGCTCGTCAGGAACGGTGTCCTTCCGGCCGATCTGGTCACCCGCAACCGCCGGGTCGCCGAAGCCGCGCTCCGACCGTGGGCACCGGTGTTCACGCACGGGGACCTGCAGATCACCCACGTCTTCGTCGACGGGGACGAGGTGACCGGCGTGGTCGACTGGTCCGAGGCGAGCCAGGGCGATGCCCTGTACGACCTCGCCAGTCTGACGCTCGGGCACGAGGAGCACCTGGACGACGTCGTCGCCGGCTACGGCACCGACGTCGACCTGGACGTGATCCGCGGGTGGTGGTCCCTGCGCAGCCTGCGGGCGGTGCGATGGCTCGTCGAACACGGCTTCGACCCCTCCGCGCCCGGCTGCGAGGTCGACGTGCTGAGAGCCCGGATGTGAGGCCGGCAGACCAGACGGTGCAGGTCACGGCCAGAATTCCTTGACACGCGTCGATGTTAACGCCAACACTATGACGCAACCTGGACGCAACGCCACCGTCATGTTTCCGGTCCGCTCGCTCTCCGTCCCCGGCGGGACGCCGCCCGGTTCGCGTCGCTGCTCGGGCGATTCGACCCCGACAGGTCGGCCGATACCGCCGTCCTGACCACCGGTCGCCCACGAACCTCACGGAGGACAGATGCCGCTGCCACTCCCCCACGCCGACCGCCACACCCCCCGACGCCTACGGTCGGTCGTGGCCGCGGTGTTGGTGGTGCTCGCCGTGACGGCCGGCCTGCCAGCGGCGGGGCCGGCGCAGGCCGCACCGGCCGTCAACTACACAAACCCGCTGGTGAACCAACGGGCCGACCCGCACATCTTCCGGCACACCGACGGCTACTACTACCTGACCGCCACCGTGCCGCAGTACGACCGGATCGTGCTGCGACGGGCGACCACCCTGCAGGGGCTGGCGACGGCGGCGGAGTCGACGATCTGGAGCCGGCACACCAGCGGAGAGATGGGCGCCCACATCTGGGCACCGGAGATCCACTTCATCAACAACAGGTGGTACATCTACTTCGCCGCCGGCCGGGCCGACGACGTGTGGCGGATCCGGATGTACGCGTTGGAGAACGCCAGCGCCAACCCGCTCACCGGTTCGTGGACCGAACGCGGACGGATCACGACACCCTGGGACACCTTCAGCCTGGACGCCTCGACCTTCGTCGCGAACGGGGTGCGCTATCTGACCTGGGCGCAGCAGGAGCCGGGCATCTCCAACAACTCGAACGTCTACCTCGCCCGGATGGGTGCCAACCCCTGGCAGATCACCGGCACCGTGACCCGGCTCGTCGTGCCGACGTACGACTGGGAGACCCGCGGCTTCCGGGTCGCCGAGGGGCCGGCGGTGATCCAACGCAACGGCCGCATCTTCCTGACCTACTCGGCCAGCGCCACCGACGCCAACTACTGCCTCGGGATGCTGAGCGCCTCCACCACCGCGAACCTGCTCGACGCCGGCTCCTGGAGCAAGAGCCCCAACCCGGTGTTCGTCAGTAACGCCGCCACCAGCCAGTACGGCCCCGGCCACAACTCGTTCACCGTCTCCGAGGATGGGCAGAGCGACATCCTGGTCTATCACGACCGCAACTACCGCGACATCAGCGGCGATCCGCTCAACGATCCGAACCGGCGGACCCGGCTGCAGAAGGTGTACTGGAACGCCGACGGCACCCCGAACTTCGGCATTCCGGTGCCCGACGGGGCCACCCCGGTCCGGCTGCGGTCGCACGACCTGGCCACCAGTTACATCCGGCACTGGGAGTACCGGGCCCGGATCGAGCCGAACGTGACGAATCTGGCGGACTCGCAGTTCCGGATCGTCAACGGGCTCGCCGGCGGTGGGTCGGTGTCGCTGGAGTCGACGAACTTCCCCGGGTACTACCTGCGCCACCGGGGCTACGCCCTGTACGTCGAGAAGAACGACGGCTCGGCGCTGTTCGGCGGTGACGCGAGCTTCCGTCGTCAAGCCGGCCTCGCCGACAGCGCCGGGATCTCCCTGGAGTCGCAGAACTTCCCGGGCCGACACGTGCGCCACCGCGGCGGCCTGCTCTACGTGGAGCCGGTGAGTTCGAGCGCCGAGCGTGCCTCGGCCACCTTCCACCTGGAATAGTCGCCCGCCGGTTGCGAGGCGCGCCGTCGCCGACACCCGTCCGGGCTCGTCCGGAGCCGATCCAGCCCAGGAGGAGCGATGCCCTTTCCCAGCAGGACAAGACCGTCCGGCGGCGGGTAGAACAAAACCATTTCTACGGTGCGGGGTGTCATCAATATTTGGCATAGGCCAACGTGCGAAACTCGGACTCATGCTGCTTCGTTACAACTTCCGGGTCTATCCGGATGCTGTACAGCGCAGCGCACTGGCGAGGGCGTTCGGGTGTGCCCGGGTGGTGTTCAATGACGGGTTGCGTCTGCGTCAGCAGGCACGTGAGGCCGGCGAGGGGTACGTCTCGGACGGAGAGTTGTCCAAGCGGGTCATCACGCAGGCCAAGGACATGCCGGATCGGGCGTGGTTGGGCGAGGTGTCCGCTGTGGTCTTGCAGCAGGCCCTCGCGGATCTGAACATGGCCTACCGCACCTTCTTCTCCTCGATCACCGGGAAGCGCAAGGGCCGCACGGTGGCACCGCCCCAATTCCGGTCCCGCAAGGACAACCGGCAAGCGATCCGGTTCACCAGGAACAGCCGGTTCAAGGTCCTCGACAACGGTCGACTTCGGCTGCCGAAGATCGGTGACATGTCGGTTCGGTGGTCGCGCAGCCTGCCGTCTGAGGCCAGCTCGGTCACGGTCATCCGGGACGCGGCCGGGCGGTACTTCGCCTCGTTCGTGGTCCACACCACCGACGCGCCGCTGGCGGAGACGGACTACGAGATCGGTGTCGACCTGGGCCTGACCCACTTCGCGGTCATGTCCGATGGCACGAAGGTGACCGCACCGAAGTTCCTGCGCCGTGCGGCCCGCAAGCTCAAGCGGTTGCAGCAGGACCTGTCCCGCAAGACCAGGGGCAGCAACCGCCGCAAGAAGGCCGTCGTGAAGGTCGCCCGCGCTCATTCGCGGGTGGCCGACTCCCGACGGGACTGGCAGCACAAGCTCTCGACATCGATCATCCGCGACAACCAAGCGGTGTACGTCGAGGACCTGTGCGTGGTCGGTCTCGGCAGGACTCGGCTCGCGAAGTCCGTGCACGACGCTGGATGGTCGTCGTTCACGGACATGCTGGAGTACAAGGCCGCCCGGTACGGGCGCACATTCGCCCGGGTGGACAGGTTCTTCCCGTCGACCCGGAAGTGCTCCGACTGCGGCCGGGTCAACGACAAGATAGCGCTGAACGTCCGAGCGTGGGACTGTCCGTGCGGCGCAGCACACGACCGGGACGTCAACGCTGCGAAGAACATCAAGGCCGCCGGACAGGCGGACTTCAACGACCGTGGAGCGCAGATAAGACCAGCATCCGTGCTGGCACCGCGCGGCGAAGCGGTAACCCACCCGGACGCCGTGTGTCCCACTCGCAGCGTGGAGGGAATCTCCGTCTTTCAGGACGGCGAGGATGTCAAAACGTGGTCATCGCCGGGGTGTCCGGGACGGTGACCGGCGGCGGTGAGGTGCGGATCGCGGCGCGCAGCGAGTTTCCGATCTCCTCCGGCATCCGGTTGCAGAACCTGACCGTCAGCGGCACCAACATCACCCAGAGCCCCTGCGGTGGGGCGAACAACACGATCAGCAACGTCACGCGGGTCAACTCGACGCTGACGTGGTGTTGAGTCGAGGGAGTGCGGCCGACCGGGTTCGGGCGGCCGCACTCCCTGCGCTCACCGACGGCGGCGGGCCATCCACTGCCAGATGTGGGCGCCGTTGAGGCTCGGGTCGTTGCGGGCCACGTAGATCCAGGACCAGTGGCCGGGGAACTGGTAGCCGTTCCAGACGACGTGGTCGTACAGGCTGACAAGCGATCCCGGGATGAGGTCGTGGGCGTGGATCGTGTTGGTCTCCGGTGGCACGGTGTCGTCGTCGAGCGAGGTGACCAGCCAGGTAGGGGTCCGAATCCCCGCCAGCTCCGCGTCGGTGATCAGCGGCGGGCCCTCCCCGCCGAGCGGCTCGACGACGCCGCAGATCGGCACCGACGCGGCGAACAGGTCGGGATATGCCACAGTCATCTCCAGCGACATGTAGCCGCCATTGCTGCAACCGACCACGTAGATCCGGTCGGGGTCGACGCGCTTGCGGCGGACCAGGTCCTGGATGATCTCGCGGATCAGCGGGGCGAACCGGGGGCCGTCCTCCATCCAGTAGGAGGTGCTCTGCGGAGCCACGACGTACGCGCCGGAGAAGATCCGCTGCGCCTGCGCAGTGGCGAAGCCGAGCGCCCCCCGGTTGGCGCGCAGGGTGGTCTCGTTGTCGTAGTAGTCGTCGGGCAACGAGGCACCCTCGCCGGCGCCGTGCAGCCAGACGATCAGCGGCCGTCGACCGTGCCGGGGCGAGTGGTCGGGGGAGTACAGCCGGTACTTCATACCCGAGCCCGAGACGTGGTGGGTGAAGGCGTCCACCTCGGGGTTCGACAGCCGTCCCTGCAGGAAGCGCGTGATGGTGACCGGCGAGCCGTGGCGCCGGGCGATCGGGGCGTTCTGCGTGATGGTGTAGACGAGGTCCAGCCGGACGTTGCGGCCCTTGCTCAGGATGTAGCCGAGGGTGCCGCCGCCGGGTTGACCTTCGGCGTGGCTCAGCTCCAGCACGATGTTGCCGTGCCGGTCGAGGCGGGCCGCGGTCACCGTGCGGTCCAGGTCGTACTCGCTGAAGATCTGGTCGCCGGGAGCGATCGGGAGCGGGCTGGTGGCCTTGGCGTGCACGCTGAACGTGGCGGGGGTCAGCCCGGCCGGGTCGATCGGCCCGAGCCGGCGGGTGTCGAGGGTGACCGAGGTGATCTGTTCGCCGCCGTCGAGCGTTGTCGCGTCGAGGGTGAAGCTCACGGTGGTGGGATGGCGGCCACCGGCGTGGGCGGCGAGGCCGGGCAGGGCCAGGCCGATGGCGGCACCGGCCCCACCGGCCAGGACGGTGCGACGAGTGACAGGCGTGGACATACGGCCCCCGTACGTTGCGACGTAGACATCCGTCGATGAGATCCCAACGTAACGCCGCCGAGATCCGCTGGCAACCGGCGCCGTCACGAGTGATCAGGGCGCTCCACGTCGTGGGAGCTGAAGACGCCCTGATCAGTCACGGAAGGAAGGTCGTCGCCCGGTCAGCCCAGGCGCTGGAACACGGAGAACGGGTAGACCCAGGCGGGGTTGAAGATGAGGCCCAGCCGGTGCAGGTAGCGCTGGCAGGTGCTCGGCTGCGCCGGGTCGGGGCAGAAGGTCACCCACAGCTCGGAGTAACCGTCCTTTTCGGTCGGGCTGTAGGTGACGACCTGGTCCCGCACGACGAACCGCATCGAGGTCAGTCGGGGGTCCTGCACGTCGTTGGGAAAGGAGAGGGAGGTGTCCAGGCCGTACAGCACGATCTCGTTGGCGAACAGGCAGACACTCGCCTGGAAGTACAACGTGTAGATGGTGGTGTAGGTGGCTGTCTCGTAGACCTGCTCGGAGACCTCCTCGCGGTAGCAGGGGGTGCCCGGCGGGAACGCGGGCGGCGTCGGCACCGGGATCGCGTTCGTCGTGATGTCACCTGTGGTGCGAGTCTTGCCGCCCGACGACGTCGCGCGCAGGCCGCCGTCGGCGCACGCCGCCTTCGTCGTGCAGACGGACGCGTCGGGCGCCGCCGAGGCGGCCGCCGCCGGGACGGCGAGGGTTGCCGCGAGCACGGTCAGGGCCGTGACCAGAGACTTGAGCTGTACGGGCACGTTACCTCCACTGGGTGCGGTCGGTGCGCTCTGCACGCGAGCAGGATCGCCGATCGGACCGAGCCTCTGGCCGGAATCCCGTACACCGCCGTACATTGACGTACGTCAGCAGTCGAGTGTGGGGGGCCGGGCGCTGGATGCCACCGGGGCGCAAACGCTCGACGACCTGGCCGGGCTGTTGCGGGCGTTGCGGCGCAGGCACGCTCGCCAACTGGGCGGCGGTGAGCTGACCTACCGGGAGTTGGCCGCGCGCACCGGCTGGTCGCACACGGCGATCGCGGAATACCTCACCGGAAAGACGCTGCCGCCCACCGACCGGCTCGACGATCTGGCGCGACTGCTCGGCGCCACGCCAGCCGAGCAGGGCGCGCTGGCCACCGCCCGGGACCGGATCGACGAGAGCCGCCGCCGCGCGCCGCGCGCACCGGACCGGCTGGTGCCCCGGCAGTTACCCGCAGACGTGGCCAGGCTCGCCGGCCGCGACGACGAACTGGCCAGGCTCGACAAGCTCGCCACCGCGCCCACCGCCGTTGTGGTAGCGGCGATCTCGGGCACCGCCGGGGTGGGCAAGACCGCCCTGGCCGTGCGCTGGGCCCACCGCGTCGCCGAACGGTTCGACGATGGTCAGCTCTACGTCAACCTGCGCGGCTTCGACCCGGGCGGGCAGGCTCTGAGCGCGGCGACGGCGCTGCGCGGCTTCCTGGACGCGCTCGCCGTACCGGCCGCGCGGGTGCCCGCCGAACTCGACGCCCAGGCCGCCCTGTACCGCAGTGTGCTGGCGGGCAGGCGGATCCTCATCGTGCTGGACAACGCCCGGGACGCCGAACAGGTCCGTCCGCTGCTGCCCGGCGCACCCGGCACGCTGGTACTGGTGACGAGCCGCAACCAGCTCACCTCTCTGGTCAGCCTCGACGGCGCGCACCCGCTCCCGCTCGGCCTGCTCACCCGGGAAGCGGCCAACGACCTGCTCACCAACCGGCTCGGTGCGCAGCGGGTGGTCGCCGAGCCGGAGGCCGCCGAGGCGATCATCACCGCCTGTGCCCGCCTGCCGTTGGCGTTGAGCATCGCCGCCGCCAGGGCCCAGCAGTCCGGCTTCCCGCTGGCCACCCTCGCGGGCGAGTTGGGCACCGCCGGTCAGCGCTTCGGCGTACTGGACGCGGGTGACGCCGTCGGCGAGATGCGGGCGGTGTTCTCCTGGTCGTACACCTCGCTCACCGCACCAGCGGCCGGGCTGTTCCGGCTGCTGGGTCTGCACCCCGGCCCGGACATCACGGTGCCCGCAGCGGCCAGCCTGGCCGGTCTCACCGCGGCTGCGGCCCGCCGGTTGCTCACCGAACTGACCCGCGCCAACCTGCTCACCGAGTACCGGCCCGGGCGGTTCACCGCGCACGACCTGCTGCGGGCGTACGCCACCGAACTCGCCGACGACACCGATCCCGAGTCGGACCGCAGGGCCGCCACGACCCGGCTGCTCGACCACTACACCCACACCGCCCACGCCGCCGACGAACTGCTGCGCCCCAACGCCGACCCGGTGGACCACCTCAGGGCCGCGCCCGTGGCCGGCGTGCTCTCCGAACGGCCCACCACCCACGCCGAGGCGATGGCCTGGCTGACGGCCGAACACCCGGTCCTGCTCGCCGCGCTGCGGCAGGCCGCCGGCGCCGGCTTCGACGTGCACGTGTGGCGGCTGGGGCGGGCTCTCGACACCTTCCTGGACCGGCAGGGGCACTGGCACGACCGCGTCGAGACCTGCCGGGCGGCCCTGCTCGCCGCCGAACGTCTCGGCGACGGAGTCGCGCAGGCTGTCGCGCACCGATTCCTCGCCGGCGCCCACACCGTGGTCGGTCACTATGCCGACGCGCACGACCACCTCGAACGCGCTCTGGCGCTGTACGTCCTCGGCGGGGACACCGAGGGCGAGGCGCGTACGCACCAGAATCTTGCCGCGCTGTGGGACCGGCAGGGCGAGCCGCGGAAGGCCCTGGAGCACTCGATGCGGACTCTCACCCTGGCCCGGGCCGCGGGCCACGACAGGGCCCAGGCCGACGCGCTCAACGCGGTCGGGTGGTGCCACGCCCAGCTCGGCGAGCACAGCTCGGCCCTGGCGTACTGCGAGCAGGCGCTCCAACTCCTCCAGCAGCTCGGCGACCACGCGGGCGAGGCGGCCACCTGGGACAGCCTCGGCTTCGCCCACCACCACCTCGGCCAGTACGACCAGGCCGTGCACTGTTACGAGCGCACGCTCGAGCTGACTCGGGACCTCGGCGACCGCTGGGGCGAGGCGGACACCCTCAGCCGACTGGGCGACACCCGCGCCGCCCTCGGCGACCCCGCCTCCGCGCGGGCCGACTGGCAACTGGCGCTGGACATCCTCACCGCCCTGAACCACCCGGACGCCGCCGCCGTCCGCGCGAAACTCGTGCTCCCGTAAGCAGAGCCCACCCCCACAGGGGAGGGACGGGGGAGCGTCGAGTCGGGCTCGGCTGCCCCGGCGCACGGCCCGGCCGTACGGCCGGCGCCACGGCCCGGGTTGCCGGGTCGACCGCCCGTGCCCGCACGGCTATATTGAGTTCCATTATGGAACTTACTGCGTTCTGGCGTTGGTGGGTGGCCAGCACGACCAGCCACCTCGGCTCGGCGGTCGGCGGGGTGGCCCTGCCGCTGACCGCGCTTGTCGTGCTGGACGCGTCGGCGTTCGACATGGGACTGATCACGGCGGCCGGCTATCTCGCGTACCTCCTGATCAGTCTGCCGGCGGGGGTGATCGTGCAGCGCGTGCCGCTGCGCGGCATGCAGGTCGCCCTGGACCTGGTCCGGGCCCTCGCCATCGCGTCCGTCCCCCTGGCCTGGTGGTACGACGCCCTGACGGTGGCCCACCTGGTCGTGGTCGCCCTGGTCGTGAGCTTCGCCAACGTGCTGTTCGACGTGGCGAACCAGACGTTCCTGCCGGAGATCGTGCCGGCCGCCCAGCTGCAGGCACGCAACAGTCTCAACTCGGGCACCCATGCCGCCACCCAGTTGGGCGGGCCGTCCCTGGGCGGGCTCGCGGTGCAACTGGTGGGAGCGGTGCCCACGCTGCTCGTGGACGCCGTCAGCTATGTGGTCTCCGCGGTGCTGCTGCGCACCCTGCCGGCCCGGCAGGTGCGGCAACCGGACCAGCGGCCACCGATGGTCACGATGATCCGCGAGGGTTGGCACTACGTGCTGCGACACCCGATCATCGGGCCGGCGATGTGGGACGCCACCGCGACGAACTTCGTCAACGGCGCCATGCTGGCTCTCGTCCCGTTCTACCTGGTCCGCGAGCTGCACGCGTCGCCGCTCCTGGTCGGGCTGTTACTCGCCGCCGACGGGCTCGGCACGCTCATCGGTGCCGCGCTGACCACGCGCTTCACCGACCGGTTCGGCACCGCACGTGGTCTGATCATCGCGGCCTTCGTCGGCGTGGTCGGCGCGCTCATGATCCCGCTGGGCACCGGCACCGCCGCCTACGTCGCCTTCGCCGTCGGGAATCTCGTCTTCGCCGGCTCCACGGTGGTGCTCAGCGTGACCACTCGCACGTACCGGATGCTCGCCAGTCCGCCGGAGCTTCTCTCGCGGGTGATCGCCACTGTCAAGTTCGTCTCCTGGGGCGCCATTCCGCTCGGCGGTCTGCTCGCCGGCGTCCTGGCCGGGCCGCTCGGCGCGCGCACGACCCTGCTGATCTTCGGCGCGCTCACCGTGCTCTCCCCGATCATCTATCTGTCGACCCCGATCCGCCGGATGCGCGACCTGCCGCTCGAACCCGCCCCGGCGCCCGCCGAAGCCCGGGTGTGATCCGTCGGCGCCCGCGTCCAGGTCGGACGCGCAAGCCAGCCACCCAGACATCGACAGAAGGTGTAGGCCGGGGATTCCCGGGGCAAGAACTCGCGTATGGAGGGAACGGCAGAACGCGACGGGCAACCGCTCGGCCGGCGGCACCGTACCGGTGAATCGGGCCGGGCCGGGCTCGCGGCGCAACTGTCGGTGGCCTCCGTCTGATGCGGCTGCGGCACAGCCTTCCGGCGGCGGCGTTCGGGGCCGCAGCGCTCGGCGCGGCCCTGGGCACCAACCCCGCCCACGCCGACACGCCGCTACCGTTGCCGACGAGTCTCCAGCTGGTGGAGGTCGGCACCTCGCCGAGCACCATCACCGTGCGGGTGCCCGACCTCGTCGAGGTGCGGCTGTCCGCCCCCCTGCCGTTGCCGACCGCACTCCCCCTGCCGTCCGCCGCTCCCCTGCCGTCGGCCGTCCCGCTGCCGACGCTGCCGGTCGATCCCTCCACCGTCGTACCGACGCGGCCGGCCCGCCCGTCGCCGTCGCCGCCGCGGGCCACGCCCACACCGTCGAACCCGGCCTCCACGGCGGCACGCGCCGCCTCGCGGTCGGCACCGGCGATGCCCGTGCCGGCGACGGTGTCCCCGGTCGTGCACGGCACCTCCGACGGCCGGACACCGGGTCGGGCGCGGGTGGCGACGGCCGCGGTCACCGACGAGCCGCCCCGGTCACCCGCCCGTCCCGCGTCGGGGCCACCGGCGCTCGTGCTGGCCCTCGCGTCGGCGCCCACCGGTGCCAGCACCGGCGGCACCGATGCACCCACGTCGCCAGCCGAGGCTGCCCCGCCCAGCGCGTCGCTGGGCCCAGGGCGCACCGTCACCGCCGTCGACAGGCGCGCTGCCAGCCGACCGGTGGAGCGGGGTCCCCCACCGCCACGACAACTCCTGATCACCCACTCGCGTCCACGACGTTGATCAGGAGAGGACCATGGAGATAGCCGTTATCTGGATTCCCGCCGACATCGAACCGGCGGAGCCCGCCGTCGCGACGTGTCTTGCGCACCTTCGCCGACACTCGTACCGATTCGCGGGAATACTGCGGGCATCGTGGGAGACCGTCGAGCAGGCCATGATCGACGGGGAGGTGGACGTCGTCGTCATCGCCGACCATGCCCACCTCCCGCCGGACCGGTCCCCCCGGATCGAGTTGGCCACCGCGACCGCCGCCGACGGGGACCGAACGGTTTCCTACCCGAAGCTCGGCTGACACGACGAAGCGCCCCGTCCGACCCGGACGGGGCGCTTCGTCGACTCTGGATCGAGGCGAGGGCGAGCAGGCGGCCGTCGGCGCGGCCGCCGCGTCTCAGGCCGCGACCGCCGCCCGGACGTCGTCGTCGGCGTCGCGCAGCCGGGCTGCGGCCTCCTCGGCGGTGCAGTTCGCGAGCAGCAGCACGATGGCCGTCTTGGCGTGCCCGTTCGCCGCCGCGAGCGCCCGCGCGGCGCTGTCGAGATCGGTGTCGGCGGCCTCGGCGACGATCCGACGTGCCCGGTCGACGAGCTTCTCGTTCGTGGCGTTCATGTCCACCATCAGGTTGCCGTAGACCTTGCCGAGCCGGGCCATCGTGGCGGTCGAGAGCATGTTGCAGACGAGCTTCTCGGCGGTGCCGGCCTTGAGCCGGGTGGAGCCGGTGAGCACCTCGGGGCCGGTGGGCACCTCGATGGCGACGTCGGCGTACCGGCTGATCACCGCATCGGAGTTGCAGGCCACCGAGACGGTCGACGCGCCGAGCGCGCGGGCGTGCTCCAGCCCGCCCACCACATAGGGCGTACGGCCGCTGGCGGCGAGCCCGACCACCGTGTCGCGGGCGGTCAGGCCGACCGCGTCGAGGTCGGCGACGGCACGGTTCGGGTCGTCCTCCGCGCCCTCGACGGCGACGCCGAAGGCGCGCGCTCCCCCGGCGAGCAGGCCGAGAACCCGGTCGGGCGACGTACCGAAGGTGGGTGGGATCTCGACGGCGTCGAGCATGCCGATCCGACCGCTGGTGCCGGCACCGACATAGATCAACCGCCCGCCCTGGCGCAACGATGCCACGACGACGTCGACGGCGGCCGCGATGTCCGGCACGGCCCGGCGGACCGCCTGGGCCACCGTCTGGTCCTCGTCGTTCATCGCGAGGAGCAGCTCGGTGGGGGACATCAGGTCGAGGTCGCTGGTCTTGTCGTTGCGGGTCTCGGTGCCGAGGGTGCTGAGGTCCACGGGGTTACTCGTTCCTCTCGCTGGTGTTCAGTCGCCGGTCGGACGACGGGCAGCGGCTCGTCGGGCGCCGGGTCCGCAACGCGCCGTTCCGACCGTGCCAGCCTGGACGGCACGGTGGATGTGGGCCGTTGCGCCGGGCCCCGCATCCCCCGTATCCGCAGGCCGGGACCACAGCGTAGCCAGCCCGGGCGGGGACTGGCAAAAAGTTTCGCGATACGCTAGACATGCGTCACTTATTGACAACTCCTGGTTGGGAGCGAGCCGTGCGTCAACTCGACCTTGTCGTGATCGTGCTGTACCTCGTGGTGATCGCCTATGTCGGACTACGCCTGTCCGGCAAACAGAAGTCCGCGAAGGACTACTTCGTGGGCGAGGGTCGACTGCCGTGGTGGACCGTCTCGTTCTCCGTGGTCGCCACCGAGACCAGCGTCCTGACCGTGATCAGCGTCCCCGGTGGCGCCTACAGCGGGCAGGGGTTCGGCAACGTCGAGCTGGCCCTGGGTTACGTGATCGGTCGAGTGGTCGTGGCCGCGGTGCTCATCCCGCTCTACAAGCGGGGTGGCTTCGTGAGCGCCTACCAGTACCTCGGTGAGCGGTTCGGCCTGAAACTCCAGGGTCTGGCGTCTGTCACGTTCGTCTTCACCCGCCTGCTCGCCGAGGGTGTACGGCTGTTCGCCTCGGCCATCCCCATCAAGCTGCTCCTCGACGAGTTTGGGCTGAATGTCGGCTATCAGGCGATCATCATCGTCCTGACCCTGATCACGGTGATCTACACCTACCTCGGCGGCATCAAGGCGGTCATCTGGACCGACGCCATCCAGATGGGGCTCTACCTGGGTGGGGCGATCCTGGCCATCGCGGTGCTCAGCCACGCCGTCGGCTTCGACGGCTACTCGCAGGCGCTGGACGCCGGCAAGTTCCAGCTCTTCGACACCAACCTCGACCTCGCGCACGTGCTCACCAGCCCGTTCGCCCTGCCGACCGCGATCATCGGTGGTGCGATCTTCGCGATGGCCAGCCACGGCTCGGACCAGCTGATCGTCCAGCGCATCCTGTCCACCCGCACGCTGCGCGAGGGACAGCAGGCGATGATCTCCTCGGGCATCTTCGTGGTCATCCAGTTCGCGGCGTTCTCCCTGGTCGGCGCGCTGCTGTGGTCGTACAACAAGGGTCAGACCTTCAAGGAACTCGGCCTGAACAGCAGCGACAACCTCTACCCGAGCTTCATCCTGCACGCCCTGCCGGTGGGCATCTCGGGTCTGCTGGTCGCCGGCATCCTCGGCGCCGCGATGGGGTCGCTGTCGTCGGCGCTGAACTCGATGTCGAACTCCACGGTCGCCGACTTCATCCACAGCTTCTTCCGCAAGGTGCCCTCCGACGACGCGATGCTGCGGCTCGCCCGGGTGATGACCCTGGTCTGGGCGGTGCTGATGGCGGCCTTCGCCTGCGCGTTCAGCTCCAGCACCGGCAACGTCTACCTGACCGGTCTGACCATCGCCGGCTACACCTACGGGGCGCTGCTCGGGGCGTTCCTGCTCGGCCGCCTGGTCAGCCGGGCCAACCAGGTCGACGCCTTCGTCGCCTTCCTGGTCACCGTGGCGGTGATGACCTACATCGTCCGCTACGTCAAGATCGACGTCACGACGGCCGGGCACACCGTCCCCACCGCCATCGCCGCGCAGTGGCTGGTGCCGATCGGAGTCCTGATCACCCTGCTGGTCGGCGCGGTGTCGAGCCGGTTCCACGCGGCCCCGGCAGCGCCCTACGACCACCGGCGCGGCGACGACGCCGACGACCCGGCGGCAGAGCCCGCCGGCCGGGCGTGAAGGAGACCGTGATGCGTGTCATCGGCCTGATGTCCGGCACCTCCTACGACGGCATCGAAGCCGCCGCCGCCGAGTTCGACAGCAGCGGCGACACCCTGCGGATGCGGCCACTGGGCCGGCTCAGCCACCCGTACCCCGACGAACTGCGCACCCGGATCGCCGCCGCCCTGCCGCCCGCGCCGACCACCACCGAGGCGATCACGGTGTTGGACACCGGCATCGGTCAGGCCTTCGCCGAGGCCGGCGCGCGGGCGCTCGCCCAACTGTGCGACGGAGACGCCGACCTGGTCGTGTCGCACGGGCAGACCATGCACCACTGGGTCGACGGTGGGGTGGTCCGGGGCACCCTGCAACTGGGCCAGCCGGCCTGGATCGCGGAGGCCACCGGTCTCCCGGTCGTGGCCGACCTGCGCTCCCGCGACGTCGCCGCGGGCGGCCAGGGCGCTCCCCTGGTCGCCCTGTTCGACACGCTGCTGCTGCGGGGCCTGCCCGGCGTCCCCGCCGCGCTGAACCTGGGCGGCATCGCCAACATCACAGTCGTCGCGCCGGACGCGGACCCGCTCGCGTACGACACCGGGCCGGCCAACGCGCTCCTCGACGCCGCCGTGCGGCACTTCAGCGGCGGCACCGAGGAGTACGACCGGGACGGGCGCGGGGCGGCGGCCGGGCAGGTGGACCAGGCCCTGCTGCGGCGGCTGCTCGATGAGCCGTACTACCGGCAGCCCGGCCCGAAGAGCACCGGCAAGGAGCTGTTCCACCTGCCGTACCTGCTCGCCGCCCTCGCCGACGCGCCGACGCCAGACCCGCAGGACGTGCTGGCCACGCTCACCCGGCTGACGGCGGTCACGGTGGCCGACGCCTGCCGCGAGCACGGCGTCACCCGACTCGTCGTCTCCGGCGGCGGCGCACACAACCCGACACTGCTGCGCATGCTCGCCGAGGAGTTGCCGGGCGTCGACCTGTCGTCCAGCGACGACCTGGGTGTGGCGTCGGACGCCAAGGAGGCGCTGGCCTTCGCGCTGCTGGGCTACCTGACCGTGCACGGGCTGCCGGGCACCCTGCCCTCGGGCACCGGCGCGCGGCACGCCTCGGTGCTCGGCAGCATCACCCCCGGTCGCCAACCGCTGCGGCTGCCGGCACCCGTCGACACCGCTCCGGACCGGTTGCTGATCGCCGCCGACTGACCACCCTCCCGGGAGGACCCGCCATGAGCACCGTCGTACCCGCGCCGACCGCCGCCGGCGTCCGCGCCCGCGAGGTCACCGAGCTGCTGCGCTCACGCCTCGACGATCCGAGCCGGGCCAGCGGCGAGCTGCCCCGCAGGCTGGCGGCGGCGCACGACGCCTCGCCGTACCTGTTCGAGCCACAGGCCGTGGTGCGCGCCGCCTCGGCGGCCGAGGTGGGGGCGCTGATGGCGGGCGCCCGGGAGGCCGGCGTCCCGCTGACCCTGCGCGGCGGCGGCACCAGCCTCGCCGGGCAGGCCGGCGGCGCGGGCGTGCTCGTCGACGTGCGCACCGACTGGCGGCACGCCGAGGTGCTCGACGACGGCCGCCGCATCCGGCTCCAGCCGGGCCTGACGATCCGGCAGGCCAACGCCCGGCTGGCCCGCTACCGACGCCGGCTCGGCCCGGACCCGGCCAGCGAGGCCGCCTGCACGGTCGGTGGCATGGTCGCCAACAACTCCAGCGGGATGACCTGCGGCACCACCGACAACGCGTACCGCACCATGGAGTCGCTGCGCTTCGTGCTGCCGTCCGGCACCGTCGTCGACTCCGGCGCGCGCGACGCCGACGACCGGCTGCGGGCCGACGAGCCGGAGCTGCACGCCGGGCTGCTGCGGCTGCGCGACCGGGTGCGCGCCACACCGGGGTCGCGCGCCACGATCGAGCGGCTGTTCGCGATGAAGAACACCATGGGGTACGGGCTGAACTCCCTGCTCGACCACGACAGCCCGGCCGACATGCTCGCCCACCTGATGATCGGCAGCGAAGGCACGCTCGGCTTCGTGGCCGAGGCCGTCTTCCGGACCGTCGAGATCCACCAGCACGCCGCCACCGGCCTGCTGATCCTGCCCGGCCTCAGCGCCGCCACCGACGCGTTGCCCGCCCTGCTCGCCGCCGGTGCGCGCACCGCCGAACTGCTCGACGCGGCCGCGCTGCGGGTCAGCCAGCGCGACCCGGACGCCAGCGCGGCCCTGCGGGGCCTGACGGTCACCGGGCACGCCGCGCTGCTCGTGGAGTTCACCGAGGACAGCGCGGAGCGGCTGGCCGCGACGCTTGCCGACGCCCGGGGTGTGCTCGACCGGCTGCCCGCCGTCACCGGCACCGAACTGACCCGCGACCCGCGCGAACGGGCCAAGCTCTGGCACCTGCGCAAGGGCCTCTACACGGCGGTCGCCGGGGCCCGCCCGCCCGGCACCACGGCCCTGCTGGAGGACATCGCGGTGCCGATGCCGCGCCTGACCGGCACCTGCGACGGGCTGATCGACCTGTTCGACAGGCACGGCTACCCGGACGCGGTGATCTTCGGGCACGCCCGCGACGGCAACCTGCACTTCATGCTGACCCAGTCCTTCGACACACCCGCCGAGATCGACCGCTACGCCCGGTTCACCGAGGACATGGTCGACCTCGTGCTCGCCGAGGGGGGCACCCTCAAGGCCGAGCACGGCACCGGCCGGGCGATGGCACCCTTCGTCCGCCGCCAGTACGGCGACGACCTGTACGACGTGATGCGCGACCTCAAGCGGCTGTGCGACCCGAGTGGCCTGCTCAACCCGGGTGTGCTGCTCAACGACGACCCGACCGTGCACCTGCGGCAGCTCAAGGCCGTCCCGACGGTCGACCCCGAGCTGGACGCCTGCGTCGAGTGCGGCTACTGCGAGCCGGTCTGCCCCACCGCCGACGTCACCACCACACCCCGGCAGCGCATCGTCCTGCAACGACAGATCGCCCTCGCCACCGCCGCCGGGGACGAGGAGCGCCGCCGCGAGCTGACCGCCGACTACGCGTACGCCGCGGTGGACAGCTGCGCCGCGGACAGCCTCTGCGTCACCGCCTGCCCGGTCGGCATCGACACCGGCGCGGCCATGAAGCGGCTGCGCGCCGAACGGCACAGCCCTGCCGCCCAGCGCACCGCCCGCGGTGTCGCCCGGCACTGGAAGGGCGCTGTGGCCGGCGTCCGGGTCGGGCTGACCGCCGCACACGCCGTGCCGACGCCGCTGACCCGGGCCGCCACCGGGGTGATCCGTGGACTCGGCGCCACCGAACTCGTACCCCGGTGGAGCGACGACATGCCGCGCGCCGGCGCTCCCCGCCCCCGACCCCGCAGCGCGCCGGACGCCCGGGCGGTGTTCTTCGCGGCCTGCGTGGGCAGCCTCTTCGCGCCGGACGACGGCCCGTCCGGCGGTGCGGCGGCGGCGTTCCTGCGCCTGTGCGAGCTGGCCGGCGTGCCGGTCGTCGTGCCGGCCGCCACGGCGGGCCTGTGCTGCGGCACGCCGTGGCAGTCCAAGGGCTACCCCGCCGGTCACCGCGAGATGGCCGAGCGGACCCTGGCCGCGCTGTGGGAGGCCAGCGACGAGGGTCGCCTGCCCGTCGTGTGCGACGCGTCGTCCTGCACACACGGGCTGACCCAGCTGACCGCCGCGCTGGCCGAGGAGGACCGGGCACGGTACGACGCCCTGCGCTTCGTCGACAGCGTGACCTTCACCGCCGAGCACCTCCTGCCGGCGCTGCCGCAGCCCCGACGGCTGGGCTCGCTGGCCCTGCACCCCACCTGCTCCACGGTGCACCTGGGCGGCAGTGACGACCTGCGCACGGTGGCCGAGGCGGTCGCCGACACGGTGACCGTGCCGGACAGTTGGGGGTGCTGCGCCTTCGCCGGTGACCGGGGGCTGCTGCATCCCGAGGTCACCGCCGGCGCCACCGCCGCCCAGGCCGCCGAGGTCAACGAGCGCGACCACGACGCGTATGCCTCCTGCAACCGCACCTGCGAGATGGGCATGAGCCGGGCCACCGGACAGTCGTACCGGCACGTGCTCCAGGTCCTCGTCGAGGCGGTCGAACCGCAGGCGTAGCCGGGTTGGCGGTGGTCAGCGGAGCAGGCCCTGGCCGCGGTACCACGCCACCGCGCTGGCCAGGCCCTCCGGCAGGCGGTACGCGGGGGTGAAGCCGAGGTCCGTCCGGGCCCGATCGGTGGCGCACGTCCACGCCAACTGGCGGATCTCGTGCGCGCGGTCCCGGTTCATCGTCAGTGCCGGGCCGCGCCGGACCGGGCTCAGGTCGCACAGCCAGCCGGTCGCGTGCACGAGCGGGCCCGGCACCGGGATGAGGCGCGGGCGGGGGCGGCCGATCGCGGTGGCGAGTTCGCGGCAGAAGTCGCTCCAGCCGTACACCTGGCCGTCGCTGATGAGGTACACGCCCGCGGCACCGCCGTCCGGGGGCAGCGTCTCGCCCCGGACGACGGCCGCGATCAGGGCGGCGCACAGGTCGTCCACGTGGACGAACGAGTACTCGCGTTCCGGGCGGGTGGGGCGCAGCTGGGCGCCCAGGCGGGCCATCGGCAGGAAGGACGGCAGGAAGTCGTGGTCGCCCGGGCCGTAGACGATGGTCGGGCGCAGGACCACTGTGGGCACACCGGCGGCGCGGGCGATCTCCTCGGCGGCGAGCTTGCTGCGGCCGTACGCGGAGACCGGCGCGACAGGCGTGCCCTCGTCGCGGGGCCGGCCGGGCCGCGACGGGCCGGCGGCGGCCAGGGACGAGCACAGCACCAGCCGAGGGGTCGGGTCGGCGGCGGCGACGGCGGCGACCAGCCGGCCGGTGGACTCGGTGTTTCCACGCCGGAAGGCCCCCGGACGGCGGGCCTTCACCTGGCCGGCCAGGTGCACGACGGTGTCGACGCCGGCGACGGCCGCCGGCACGCCCGCACCGGTGTCGAGGTCCGCCACGGCCCAGCGCAGCCCGGGGATGCCGGCCAGGGCCGTCCGGTCGGAGGTCGGGCGGACCATCGCCACGACGGTGCACCCCAGCTCCGCCAGCCGCCGCACGAGCCGGACGCCGATGAAGCCGGTCGCACCGGTGACCAGGATGGTGCGCGAATCGATGCCGGGCCAGGGGTGCCCCTCGGTGCTCGTCATCGCCGCTCGGCACGTTGCAGGGCGCTGGTGAGCGGCGCCGGGAGCGCGTCCGGTGCGGGTCTGACCGCCGCGTCGCGGAACACCTCCAGCAGCAGGTGGGTGGTGAGGACGGCCATGCTGGCCCACTCGGCGACCGTGCCCTCCCAGGTGCGGCCGGCTCCCCGCAGCGCGGCCTGGTGCAGGGCGGTCACCTGCGCCGGGTCGAAGAGCCCGTGGGCGCGTACCGCCGCCGGCCCGAGATACGTCGCCGCGAGTTCCTCGCCCGGGCCGGTCAGATACCAGGGCGTGATGGGCGTGAAGAACGGTTTCTTGCGGCGGCGTCGGATCGGTGCCGGGACCACGTCGCGCAGGGCCTGCTTGAGGATGTGCTTCTCGCTGGTGCCGCGCATGAGCACCCGAGGATCCAGCCGTGCCGACAGGTCCAGCAGCGCCCGGTCCATGAACGGCACGCGTACCTCGACGCCGTTGGCCATGGACAGCCGGTCGCTGAGCACGAGGACCCAACTGGGCAGCCTGGTCTGGTACTCGTAGTGCAACGAGCGGTGCAGCGCCGTGTGCGTCGGCGGGGCCGGCAGCGGCGACGGGGCCAGAGCGCCACTGGACGGTCGCAGCAGCGCGGGCGCGACCGCGTCCATCGCCGACCACAGGTAGAACCAGGCGGGTGCGCCACCGCCGAAGCGATCCGCGGTGTCCGCGAGCCGTCCCGGCACGGCGGTCAGGTGGGCGGCGGCGCCGGTGGGTGCGCCGTTGCGGGCGAGCACCCCGGCCAGGATCAGCCGGCGCAGCGGGTCCAGGCCCGCCCGGTTCAGCCGGCCGAGCCGCTGCTCCAGCCGCTGGAGTACGTACCAGGAGTAGCCGCCGAGCAGTTCGTCGGCGCCGTCGCCGGTCAGCGCGACCTTGGCGCCCCGCTCGGCGGCGATCCGGGTCACCTCCAGAAACGGGGTGGCCACGCCGAACCACTGCGGCGCCTCCAGGTGCCACAGTGTCTTCGCCAGGTGCTCGCACGCCTGCGCGCCGCCGAACTCGATCTCGACGTTGTCGACAGCCAGTGCCTTCGCGGCGAGCCGCGAGTAGCGGCCCTCGTCGAGGTCCGAGCCGGGCAGTCGGATACTGGCGGTCCGTACCGGTGTGCCGAGGACGGCCGAGATCGTCGCGACGACGGCGGTGCTGTCCAGACCGCCGCTCAGCGTCGCGCCGAAGCCGACCTCGTCCGGCAGCCGCTTACGGACCGCCTCGACGAGCGCCGAGCGGAACTGCTCGACGGCCGCCCGCCCGCGCAGCAGGTCGTGCGGGTCACCGACCAGCGGGGTGAAGTACCGGCGCAGGACGACCGCCTGCTCGTCGGCCACCAGCAGGTGCCCGGGCGGCAGGTCGTGGATATCGGCCCAGAAGGTGCCCGGCGCGGTCGGCTGGCCGTAGCCGAAGACGTCGCGCAGCCCCTGCGGGTCGACGCGCGCCGCGCACAGCCCGGACGCGAACAGGGCCTTCACCTCGCTGGCGAACTGAAGCCGGCCACCGTCCACGTGGTAATACAACGGTTTGACACCCACCGGGTCCCGGGCGAGCGTGAGCCGACGAAGGCGGGCGTCCCACAACGCGATGGCGAAGTCCCCGTCGAGGTGGTCGACGAAGGCGAGACCGTGCTCCTCGTAGAGGTGAGCGATCACCGCGCCGTCGCTGCCGCTGGTGAACGTGTGACCGCGCGCGACGAGCCGGGCCCGGAGCGCCCGGTGGTTGTAGATCTCGCCGTTGAAGATGACCTGGATGTCCCCGCGCTCGTCGCTCAGTGGTTGCTGCCCACCGGCCACGTCGACGATCGCGAGTCGCCGGTACGCCAGCCCGATCCCCGGGCCCACGAAGTAGCCCTCACCGTCGGGGCCGCGATGCGCCAGCGAGTGCGCCATCCGGGCCAGCCGGTGCGGCTCGACAGCCGCGTCGAGATCGAGGATGCCCGCGACACCACACATACGCGCCCCCTTCAGATGCGGTACAGCGCGGCGCCGATCTCCATGCCGGTGCTCGCGCCGACGACCACCACCAGTTCGCCTGGCGACACGCCGCCACCGGCGGACACGGCGCGCAGGCCGATCGGCAGGGCCGAGGTGAACAGGTCGGTGCCGTCCCAGGCGGGCGGCAGCGTGGTCAGCCGCGGACCGAGCACCGGCCAGGTGTCGCGCAGCCGGCGTGCGACCGGCGGTGGCAGCCAGGGCGGTACGACCGCGCGGATCGCGTCGGGTCGCACCCGCAGGCGGTCCAGCAACTCGGCGACGACCACGGGCAGGTGCTCGGCGTACGCGGCGGCGGGCTCGGTTCGGTCGGTGGCGCGGATGAAGCTGTGCCCGCCGTCCTGCATCACCCAGGCGCCCCGGTCCGGGGCGGGCGTCGCGACGGAGCGGCTGTGGAAGCCGAGGAAGCCGCTGGCCCGGTCGGGGTCGAGGCGCAGCAGCACCGCCGAGCCGCACCTGGCCACCGCGGGCCCGACCGCGCCGGGTTCGCGTTGCTCGACCTCGGAGGCGACCACGACGGCGGTGTCCGCCTTGCCGGCCCGGATGAGTTCGGCGGCGATCCGGCAGCCGTCGAGCATGCCCAGCGCGCCGTTGGCGACGTCGAAGGCGAGGATCTCGCCGGTGGCGGCGGTGCTGCCGTCGAAGCCCAGCTCCCCCGCGGCGATCGCGGCGATCGCCGGCTCGGCGATCATGCCGGTGCGGTACACGCCCACGTGGATGAGCAGGTCGACGCCGGAGGCGCGGACGCCCGCCCGGCGCAGGCAGTCGCCGGTGGCGGCACCGATGAGCTGAAGCGTCGTCGCGCCGGCCCCGGGTTGGGCCGCTGCTGCGGGGTGGGCTGCGGCTGCGGCTGTGGGGTCGGCGAGGCCGATCGCGACGGCGCGCACCGGGTGCCGCCACGATGCCGGGCGGCGGGGCGGCGGCGCGGTACGCGATGACCGGGCCCCCCGGGCGAGCCGGTCGGGCAGCCCGTCCAGCCGGTACGCGGCGGTGCCGACGTTGACTCCGGACGCGGCGACCTCGAACAGCACCCGGTCGCCGGTCCGGATCCGCCCGTCGAGGCTCGCGTCGCGCAGCGCGACCGTGTGCGTCGTGGTCGCGGTGTTGCCACGCCTCGGCAGGTTGTTGATGACGTCCCGTTCGTCCAGGACCACCCCGCCGAAGACCTTGTTCGTCCGGCGCACGGCGGCCTGGATCGCCAGCGTCGACGTCTGGTGCGGGATGAACCGGTCGAAGTCCGTCGGCGACAGGCCCATCGCGCCGAGGGTCTGCTGGGTGTGCGCCACCATCTCCCGGATGCCGGCGGCCGCCAGACCCATCATGTCGGTCTTCATGATCACGCCGCCGTGCGGCCGGTCGGTCGGCCCGGCCACGCAGAGGGTGTGGTATCGCCCGACGGTGCGGATGCCGATGTGGTCGAAGCCCCCCGACCCGTCGTCGGCCCGGGTCAGCAGGACGGCCGCACCGGCATCGCCGAGCGTCAGGCAGGCGATGCGGGCGTCGAGTTCGTCGGCGATCTCCAGCTGGGCGGTACGCATGAGATGGGAGATGTACTCCCCGCTGACGATCAGCGCCGAACCGATCTCGCCGGCGCGGATGAGCGCGTCGGCGATGTAGATGCCGGTGAACTGACCGGCACACGCGTTCGTCACGTCGAACGCCCACGCCCGTTCGCAGCCGAGCCGGTGGCGCAGGTGGGTGGCTGCCGACGGCTCGTAGGTCGACCGTTGCGGGCTGTCGACCCGCGAGATGCTCGCACTGATCAGCAGGTCGACGTCGCCGAGCCCGATGGACGAGCGGGAGACGCAGTCCTCGGCGGCCCGGGTGGCCAGGTCGAGGGCGTACTCGACGTCGCCGGCGACGCGCCGCGACACGATGCCGGTGGTCTGCTCCAGCGGCAGTGCCAGCCGGCTCCGGCAGCCGTCGAGCACCTCGCGGGTGGTCATGACCCGGTCGGGCAGTGCGACGCCGATGCTGTCGATGACGCTGCCGGCTCCCGCCGGGGCGGCCTGGATGCTCACCCTCGACCACCTTTTCTCGGTTGGACGCTGCGATTGCTTCAGTTGGCGTTGACGGTGGCGCCACCGTCGTCGACGGAGGCGAGCACCAGCGCGGCGTTGTGCCCGCCGAAACCGAACGAGTTCGTCAGGATGGGGCCGGGGCGGCCGGTGCGTGGAGCGTCGGCGACGACGTCGATGGGGATGTCGGATCCGCGGGTGCGCAGGTTGGCCGTTGGCGGGATCTCGCCGTGCCGCAGGGCGAGCAGTGACGCGACGACCTCGACCGCGCCGGCGGCGCCGATCAGGTGCCCCAGCGAGCCCTTCGCCGAGGTGGTCGGTGGTGCGGCGCCCCCGAACACGGTGTGGATGGCCTGTGCCTCGGCGGCGTCGTTGAGCATCGTCGACGTGCCGTGCGCGTTGATGTGGCCGACGTCGGCCGGGTCGATGCCCGCGTCGCGCAGCGCCAGGCGCATGCAGTGCACGGCGCCGCGACCTTCCGGGTGCGGCATGGTGGAGTGGTACGCGTCGCTGTTGAACCCGTAGCCGGCAACCTCGCCGTGGATGCGGGCACCTCGGGCCCACGCCCGGTCGAGGCGTTCCAACAGCACGAAGGCCGCCCCCTCGGCGAGCACGAAGCCGTCCCGAGCGCCGTCGAACGGACGTGAGGCGGTCTCGGGCTCGGCGTTTCGCGTGCTCAGCGCGTGCATCCGGGCGAAACCGGCGACGACGATGGGGTTGACCGCCGCCTCCGCGCCGCCGGCCAGGACGACGTCGGCGCTGCCGTCACGGATGAGCCGGACGCCTTCGCCGATCGCGTTCGCACCGGCCGTGCAGGCGGTCGAGATGCAGAAGTTCGGGCCGCGCCAGCGGAGTTGCCGGGCGATGAGCGACGCCGCCGCGTTCGGCATGATCATTGGAATGGCCCAGGGGCTGATCCGGTCCGGGCCGTTCTCGACGAACGCGCGGACCTGCCGGTAGAAGCTGTCCGATCCGCCCATGCCGGTGCCGACCACGACCGCGCACCGGTCCGGGTCGAACTGTCTGGTGTCGGCGTCGGTGAACGCGTCAATGGCCGCCGCGTAGGCGAGTTGGCTGACGCGATCGGTCTGCCGGACCATTTTCGGAGTGAGATAGGCGGCCGGATCGAAACCCTGGATCTCACCCGCGAAGCGGGTCGCCAACCTGGAGGCGTCGAAGCTGCGGATCGGACCGATGACGGAACGCCCGGACCGCAGCACCGACCACAGTGCGTCGGGGGTGTCGCCGGCCGGCGTCCTGGCGCTCAGCCCGGTGACGGCGACCCGGTGCCGGGCTGGGCCGTCGCCCGCCATCAGGCGGGCGTCTTACGCTCGGCCTCCCCCACCACCCCGGCGCCCTCGGCAACATCGCCAGCCCCACCGTCGAGCACCATGTCGAGCGCCTGCCCGACGGTGTTGATCTCGCGCAGCCCGTCCTGCGGAAGCCGGATCCCGAGCCGGTCCTCCAGCGCCATCAACAGCTCCACCAGATCGAGACTCTCCGCGTCGAGATCCTTGCGAAAGTCGGCGTCCTCGGTCACCGCCTCCGGCTCGACCATCAGCACCTCGACCGCGACCTCACGTAAAACCGCATAAGCCTGCAGTCTGTCCATATGCCCTCCAACAATCGCCCGAGGTAATCGGTGCCGAATTGGGCTTCACCTGCAAGAGTTGAGGCAGGCTAACACGCAGGGCGGTTGGCCAGTAAGGCCGATTGCGCGTGGGTCATGGATCCGACTCGGATATGTCATCGCCAATACAATGTGCTCATTCCCATCGCGTCGACAACCGATCATGAATGACAGTGGGCACGCCTGTCGGGCACCAGCAAACAGCCCCGCGTCGTGGCGCGGGGCTGCGGACCAGCCGACGTGCGGCACCCCGGTCAACCGCGACAGCGGTCGACGACGTGCCACCGGGATCGGGCGTCAGCCGCCCACGCCCCGGACCGCCTCGATGATCGTCTCGGTGACCTCACTCGGCCGGGCCACCACCATGGCGTGCGAACCCCCGGCGACCTCACGCTGGCCCCGCGGTTGGGCCCGCTCGGCCATGAACCGGTGCGCGGCGACCGGGATGTTGTTGTCGGAGTCCCCGAACACGAACCAGCTGGGCAGCGATCGCCAGGCCGGGTCGCCGGTGAGCCCGTCACCCAGGGCCTTCTCGGTGATCGGCCGCTGGGTCCGGGCCATCTGCGCGGCGACGTCGGCCGACACGTCCGCGACGAACTGCTTGTGGAAGGTGTTCTGGCCGATCGCGACCTCGTTACCGCCGGTCGACAGCGGGTACTTCACAAGCGTGTCGGCGAGCGTGCTGCCGGGGAACTTCCCGGACAGCGACAGCCCCGACTCGCCGGTGTCCGGGGCGAAGGCGTTGACGTACACGAGGGCCCGCACCAGTGGTTCGTCGGCAGCGGCCTGCGTGATCACCATGCCGCCGTAGGAGTGTCCGACGAGGACGACCGGACCGCCGATCCCGTGGACCACGTCCCGCACGTACGCGGCGTCGCCGGCGACCTCCCGCAGCGGGTTGGCGGCGGCCACCACGTCGTACGCGGCGCCCAACCGCTCGATCACGCCGTTCCAGCTCCCCGACTCGGCGAACGCCCCGTGCACGAGAACGATTGTGGGCTGCGGATCAGACATAACGCGCACTCCCTTACTCCGTGACACTTGTTGCACCCACGGCCGCGCCGGTGCGCCTGAATACCCGTCACGCGAGGCCGAAACATCGGGAGCCGCCGCCCTCACTCGTCCGCGGGTTGCTCCTTCGTCAGGTGCAACAACCAGCCCTCGCCGGTGCGGATGAGCGCGTACCGGCGTCGGCCGGTGCGACCGTGCAACGTGAACAGCATCCGGCGCTTGGTGCGGTCGTGCTCCTCCCAGGTGCCGATGTCGGCGATCGACTTGTCGGCGTCCTGATAGGTGAGGTGATCGAGGTGGTGGTCCGGCACGGCGATCGCGAGCCGGTTGGCACGGGGACTGTCCGGCAGGCCGCGGGGCACCGCCCAGGAACGCAGCACACCAGCCTCCTCCAGCCGCAGGTCGAAGTGCGGTCGCGGCTTGCGGTGGTGGTGCAGCACGAAGGCGGGTGGCACGCCGACCATTGTCGCCGTCCGCCACCGCTCTCGGTGCCTGCCCTTGCCTATCCGGCGACGGCGGTGGCCATCCGGCGTACCGCCTCGGTGATCAGCTCGGGTGCGGTGGCCAGGTTCAGCCGGACGTGCCCGTCGCCGCCGGTGCCGAAGGCCGGACCCGGGTTGAGCGCCACCCGGCCACGGTCGAGGAACACCGCGGCGGGGTCGTCGCCGAGGCCGAGGGCGCGGCAGTCGAGCCAGGCGAGGTACGTGGCCGGACCGGGTTGGTAACGGATGGCCGGCAGGTGCTCGCCGAGCAGCGCGGCGAGGAGCCGACGGTTGTCGTCCAGGCCGGTCAACAGGGCGTCGAGCCACTCGCCGCCGTCGCGGAAGGCGGCGGTGTGGGCGATCACCCCGAGGTGGCTGGTGCTGACGCTGGCATCGAACGGAACGCGGGCCAGGTCTCCGGCCGCGGCCGGGCCGGCGATGAGCAGCGCACCGCGCAGGCCGGCCAGGTTCCACCCCTTGGAGGCCGACATGAGCGACAGGCCGTTCTCCGTGCCGGGCACCGAGAGGTACGGCACGAAGCGCGCTCCCCCACCCACCAGCGGGGCGTGGATCTCATCGGCGACCACCCGTACCCCGTGCCGCTCGGCCAGGCTGGCGACGGCGGCCAACTCGTCCACGGTGTGCAGGACGCCTGTCGGGTTGTGCGGGCTGCACAGCAGGTACGCCGCTGGCCGCCCACCGGCCCGGGCCCTGCGGAACGCGCCCTCCAGCGTGCCGAGGTCGATCCGCAGGTCCGCGCCGAGCGGCGCCTCCACGATCCGGCGGTCGGCATGGGTCACGAACTCGTAGAACGGCGGGTAGACCGGGCAGTTGACGACCACCGCGTCGCCCGGCTCGGTGACCAGCCGCAGCGCCTCGACGACACCGTGCATCACGTCGGGCACCAGCGCGGTGCGCTCCACCACCAGCCCGTCCCAACCCCACCGCCGCCGGGCGAACTCCGCCAACGCCTGCGGGTACGCCGTGCCGGCGGGGTAGCCGGTGTCGCCGCGCGCGACCGCGTCGGTGATCGCCGCCGCGACCGGCTCGGCCAGCGGCACGTCCATCTCCGCGACCCACAGCGGCAGCACGTCGTCGGGGTACTCCCGCCACTTGAGGCTCGTCCGTTGCCGGAGTTGGTCGATCGTGAGCTGGCGAAGGGGATTCGTCGAGACTCGGGCACCGCTCGGCACGCCACTCATGGCCGCAGCCTATTCCGCTCAGCGTCCGCGCGATTTGGAGGCCGCCACGTCGGCCAGGCTAGCGACTCGTGGGCGGAGCCGAACCACTGTCACAGGGGCGGCCAGGCGTTGGTCAGCAACTGTCGGAAGTGCGCCGGGAACCACTCGCCGAACGGCGGGGCGCCCGGCATCGCCCCGGTGGCGTACGGGGAGCCGCGCGGCGCGAGGTAGTTCGGGTCGCACAGCGGCTCGTACGGCAGACCCGGGGTCGGGCTGCCGGCGGCGCCGTCGGACTCGCCGGGCGGCTTGATCCACGCGTAGGCGTCGATGCCCGGCTCCGGTTCGACGGCGGGCCGCTGACCGAGGCCGGAGCCCGCCTGGTTGCACCAGTTCCCGACGTAGGCTCGCCGGTCGATTCGGCTGCCGTCGACGTACCGGTTCACCTCGCTCGCGGGCGCCGGCCCGGTGGGGCGGGCGGGGCCGCCCCAGCCGTTGCGGGAGGTGTCCACCACGACACCGACCTGCGGGGAGAAGCCGGCCTCGGTCAGCAGGGCACGCAGGTGCCGCGCGTAGGGCATCTCGTCGACGAACGGGTTCCAGTCGACCCACCTCGACTGGTACACCGGTTGGCCGTTGATGACGTCGTCGACGCGGAAGTGCTCCTCGCGCAGGACGGAGTAGTTGGCGGTGTTGGCGACGAAGCCGTGCACGTTGGCCACCGTGCTGCCGGCGGCGGTCGCGGCCTGGAGCAGCAGCGCCGTCAGCGGCGCCGAGTCCTCCGGCCAGCCGACTTCGCCGTGGTGACTGATGTCCAGGTACGGGTAGACGTTGGGCACCGTGCCGAGCCGGGCCAGGGCGTACCCGATCGCCTGCTGGTAGGTGCCGCGTGCCCGCACCTCGTCGCAGGCCGGGGTGGCGGTGTACCGGTTGCCGGTGTTGACGACGAGGTTGGGCAGCGAGTTCGGCTCGACGAAGGCGACGATGCGCAGGTCGGCGTAGCGGGGAGCGGCGAGGATCTCGACGATCGGATCGATGAACTCGTCCTGGTACCGGGCGGTGTCATCGATCGACAGCTCCCCCTGCGGGGCCCGCCGGCCGCAGTCGCGGGCCGGCAGGTTGTAGAGGGTCAACTGGACGAGGTCGGCGCGCTGCGCCAGGGCGGCGTCCAGATGCGCGCGCAGGCCCAGCACCCCGTCGGTGCCGGCGATCCGAGCAATCCGATCCAGCCAGACGGCCGTCGGCTGGCCGGCGACCGCGGCACCGCCGGGCTCGGCGGCGGCGCGAGCGGCCCACTCCGGATTGACGTAGACCCGGGCGCCGACGTAGGGGTTGTCCACCCTTGGCGGCGGGTCGGCGGCGTGGGCCGGGCCGGCGTTGGCGAGCACTCCCGCCACCAGGATGGACACGGCGGCGAGGACTGAGCGGACCGGCGGCATGGTCACGGTGGTGGCTCCCTCGGATCTGACCTGGGCGGCGGGCGTGCGCCTCGGTCACAGATTTATCTATTTCGATCTATTATCGCACCCGTCGCGTCCCAGCGCATGAAACCCTAGTTGACACATAGGAATTGTGGGTTAGCGTCGTATCCATGACCAGCCAGCACACCCTGCTTCGGGGCACCGCCATCGCGGTGTCGCGGGGATGCTGCCGCAGCTGGACCGCCGCCTGCGGCTGCTGCCGCTGAGCGAGCGTTACCCGCTTCTTCCATCCGCGGCGCCGCCGGCTCGACGACGACCGGCAGCCGTTCCCTCCGCCCGATCAACGGATGCGCGCCGAGCCGATCGCGCGGGCTCCCACCGGGTGCCCCGCTGACCACGCGATCGTGCTCGCCGAGCCGCTGGTCGGCAGTCCCGGCGACGGCGCCGCCCCGACCACGTGGGGTGCTGCCCCGTCCCGCAACCAGCCACGAAGGAGTCATACGTGACATCACCATCCCTCCTGGGTCGACGGGCCTTCCTGTCCGCCACCCTCGGCGCGGTCACGCTGGGCCTGACCGCCTGCGCCGGCGACGAGACACCCCCCGTGGCCCTGGCCGCCGGCGAGCCACTGCCGGAGGCCGTACCGAAGGGCACCAAGCTCGTCATCGGGGACAAGGAGCACCAGAAGGCGATCGAGTTCTCCGGGGAGGCGGAGAAGCTGTCCTTCACCGTGGAGTGGGCGAACATCAGCGGCGGCCCACAGACCCTGGAGGCTTTCCGCGCGAAGGCGGTGGATCTCGGCTCGGTGGCGGACATCCCCCCGATCCACTCGCACTGGACCGGCATCCCCACGAAGATCGTCGCCTCGAAGTACCGCCAGGACCCGCTCAACCACGCCATCTACCGGCTCGGCATCGCACCCGGCGTCACGGTCGCCACCCTCGCCGACCTGCGTGGGAAGAAGATCGCGTACAGCCCGGGGCAGGCGCAGGGCGCGCTGATCCTGCGGGTACTCCACAAGGCCGGCCTCAGCAAGAAGGACGTCAAGCTGGTCGAGCTGCCGAGCACCGGCGACGTCTACGGGACAGCGCTCGCCAGCCGCCAGGTCGAGGTGGCGCCGATCGGCGGCGTGCAGATCAAACGCTACGAGAGCAAGTACGGCCGCGACGGCGCGACACTGATCTCGCACGGACTGCGCGACGACCCCGGTCACCTGTACGCGCCCGTCACCGTGCTCGGCGATCCGGCCAAGGCGGCGGCGATCCGCGAGTACGTGCAGGCGTGGGCGCGGGCCTGGCGATGGCGCGAGGCCAACCCGGACGAGTGGATCGAGCGGTATTACGTCAAGGACCAGGGCCTGACCACCGACGACGGCAGGTGGCTGGTCGAGAACGGCGGCGTGGCCGACATCCCGTCCAGCTGGACGGAGGCCATCGGCCGGCACCAGGAGACCATCGATCTGCTGGCCAAGGAGACGGGCAACAAGCCCCTCAAGGCCGAGGACCTCTACGACCGGCGGTACGAAGCCGTGGGCGCGCAGGCGCTGACCGCGGGAGGCGCCAAGTGAGCGTCTCGGCACTGACCCGGCCCCGGCCGGCCGCCACCGTTCCCGCCAGGCGTCCACGGCGCCGGCTGAAGCCGGGTCGACCCATCCCCTTCGGGTCGGCGATCGGTCCGTTGTTGCTGCTGGCGGTGTGGGCGGCCGGCTCGGCGGGCGGCTGGATCGACCCGCGTACCCTGTCGGCGCCCTGGACCGTGGTGACGACGGCGGGTGACCTCATCGCGGACGGCCGACTGCAGGACAACCTGGCCATCTCGGCCCAACGGGCCGGCCTGGGCCTCGCCATCGGCACCGTCGTCGGCATCGTGCTGGCCCTGCTCGCGGGTCTGAGCCGGTGGGGTGAGGCCATCCTCGACGGACCGATCCAGATCAAGCGGGCCATCCCCGCCCTCGCGCTGATCCCGCTGCTCGTCCTCTGGTTCGGCATCGGCGAGCAGATGAAGGTCATCACCATCACGCTCGGCGTCTTCGTCCCCGTCTACATCCATACCCACAACGGGCTGCGCACCATCGACAGCCGGTACGTCGAGCTGGGCGAGTCGCTGCGCCTGCGGCGGACGACCTTCATCCACCGGATCGTGCTGCCCGGAGCGCTGCCCGGCTTCCTGCTCGGCATGCGGTTCGCGGTGGTCGGGGCATGGCTGTCCCTGGTGGTCGTCGAGCAGATCAACTCGACGAGCGGCATCGGCTACATGATGGAACTGGCCCGGGAGTACGGCCAGACCGACGTGATCATCGTCGGACTCGTGCTGTACGGGCTGCTCGGGCTGCTGTCCGACGGTGCCGTCCGGCTTGCGCAGAGGAGGGCACTGTCGTGGCGACGCACCATGGCGGACTGACCGCCACCCGTACCGTCCGGATCGAGGGACTGGTCCGCGGCTTCGGGGACCGGGCCGTCCTGGACGGGTTCGACCTGGAGTTCGGCGCGGGCGAGTTCGTCGCGCTACTGGGCCGCAGTGGCTCGGGCAAGAGCACCCTGCTGCGTGCGCTCGCCGGCCTGGACGGCGACGCCACCGGCTCCGGCCTGATCGACGTACCGGAGAACTCCTCGGTCGTCTTCCAGGACGCCCGGCTGCTGCCCTGGCAACGGGTGCTGGACAACGTCGTGCTCGGCCTGCGCGGGCCGGACGCCTTCCAGCGCGGCCGTGCGGCACTCGCCGAGGTCGGCCTGGCCGGGCGGGAGCGGGCCTGGCCCAACGAGCTGTCCGGTGGCGAGCAGCAACGGGTGGCGCTGGCCCGGGCACTGGTGTCCGAGCCGGAGCTGCTGCTCGCCGACGAGCCGTTCGGCGCGCTGGACGCGCTGACCCGCCTGCGCATGCACGGCCTGCTGCGTGAGCTGTGCGCCCGGCACCGGCCCACGGTCCTGCTCGTCACCCACGACGTCGACGAGGCCATCACCCTGGCCGACCGGGTCCTGCTGCTCGACGCGGGCCGGATCGCGGTCGACCTCGCCATCGACCTGCCGGCGCCACGCTCGTACCGGCAGCCGCAATTCCTCGCGTACCGCGAAACCCTGCTGCGCGCGCTCGGCGTCGAGCAGACGGAAGGATGACCATGCTGCACCTCAACGCGTTCCTGATGGGCGTCGGCCACCACGAGGCCGCCTGGCGGCTGCCGGAGAGCGATCCGTTCGCCCAGACCGACGTCGCGCACTTCACGCGCCTGGCGCGCATCGCCGAGCGGGGCAAGCTCGACTCGCTCTTCCTCGCCGACAGCCCGGTGCTCTGGAACAGCATCGGCCGACGGCCGGCGGGCACGCTCGAACCAACGGTGCTGCTCACCGCACTGGCCGGCGCGACCCGGCACATCGGGCTCATCGCGACCGCCTCGACGACGTACAACGAGCCGTTCAACCTGGCCCGGCGGTTCGCGTCGCTGGACCACATCAGCGGCGGTCGGGCCGGCTGGAACATCGTCACCACGGCCGGCGTGGACGCGGCCCGCAACTTCAACCTGGACGAGCTGCCCGCCCACCGGGACCGGTACGAGCGGGCCGCCGAGTTCATCGAGGTCTCGCTGAAGCTCTGGGACAGCTGGGACGACGAGGCGCCACTCGGCGACAAGGACGCCGGCCGGTGGGGCGACGACAACCTGGTCTACCCGCCCGGCCACGTCGGGCGGCACTTCCGGGTGGCCGGCGCGCTCAACGTTCCGCGCTCGCCGCAGGGCTACCCACTGCTGGTGCAGGCCGGGTCGTCCGAGGACGGCAAGGAGTTGGCCGCCCGGTACGCCGAGGCCGTCTTCACCGCGCAGCAGACGCTCGGCGAGGCGCAGGAGTTCTATCGCGACCTCAAGCGGCGTGCCGCGCAGTTCGGGCGCGACCCGGACTCGGTCAAGATCCTGCCCGGCATCGTGCCGGCGGTCGGCGCCACCGAGGCCGAGGCCCGCGCGCTGGAGGAGGAGCTGGATCGGTTGATCAAACCGGAGTACGCGCGCGCCCAGCTCGCCACCACGCTGCGGGTCTCCCCGGAAGACCTCGACCTGGACAAGGAGCTGCCCGCCGACCTGCCCAGCGAGGACGAGATCCAGGGCGCGAAGAGCAGGTACACGCTCATCGTCACCCTGGCCCGGCGGGAACGCCTGACCGTACGCCAGCTCATCGGCCGGCTCGGTGGCGGACGCGGGCACCGCACCTTCGCCGGCACGCCGGAGCAGGTCGCCGACGCCATCGAGGAGTGGTACCGCAGCGGCGCCGCCGACGGCTTCAACATCATGCCGCCGGTGCTGCCGTCCGGGCTGGAGACGTTCGTCGACCACGTGGTGCCGATCCTCCAGCGCCGAGGGCTGTTCCGCACCGAGTACACCGGGACCACCCTGCGCGACCACTACGGGCTGCCCCGCCCGGCCAACCAGTCCGCTCGGCGGCTCGCCGCCGCTTCCCACTGACCACCAGGAGGACGAACCATGGTCGACCAACGACCCTTCGGGCGCACCGGCGTACGAATCAGCTCGCTGACGCTGGGTGCGATGAACTTCGGCGAACGGGGCAACCCCGACCACGAGGACGGCATCCGGATCATCCACCGGGCGCTCGACGCGGGCATCAACGCCATCGACACCGCAGACGTCTACTCACACGGCGAGTCGGAGGAGATCGTCGGCAAGGCCCTCGCCGGCGGGCGTCGCGACGAGGTCTTCCTCGCCACCAAGTTCCACGGCCAGGTGGGCGACAACCCGCAGCACCGGGGCAACTCCCGCCGCTGGATCTTCCGAGCCGTGGAGAACAGCCTGCGCCGGCTCGGCACCGACTGGATCGACCTCTACCAGGTGCACCGGCCGGAGCCGGACACCGACTTCGACGAGACCCTGGGCGCGCTCACCGACCTGGTCCGCCAGGGCAAGATCCGCTACCTCGGCACCTCCACGTTCGAGCCGTCGGCCATCGTGGAGGGTCAGTGGGTCGCGCAGCGGCGCGGCCGGGAGCGGGTGGTCAGCGAGCAGCCGCCGTACTCGATCCTGGCCCGCGGGATCGAACGCGAGGTGCTGCCGGTGGCGCAGCGCTACGAGCTGGCGGTGCTGCCGTGGAGCCCACTGGCCGGCGGTTGGCTCTCCGGGCGCTACCACGGCGGGCTCGACGCGCCGATCTCCCGCCGGGCCGACCGGTTGCCCGCCCGGTTCGACCCGTCGTGGCCAGCCAACGCCGCCAAGCTCGCCGTCGTCGACGAGCTGGCCGCCCTCGCCGACGAGGCCGGGTTGTCCCTGATCCACCTGGCGATCGCGTTCGTCCTGGAGCACCCGGCCGTCACGTCGGCGATCATCGGCCCGCGCACGCTGACCCACCTGGAGTCACAGCTCGGCGCCGCCAAGGTGAGCCTGTCCCGCGACGTGCTGGACCGCATCGACGCCATCGTCCCGCCGGGCACCACGCTGAACCCCGCCGACGCCGGATACCAACCGCCGTCGCTGAGCGACCCGGCCCACCGGCGTCGCGGCGGGAGGAACGGCTGATGAGTTCGGAGTTCCTCTGGTACATCCCCAACCAGGTCGAGCCGGGCCACCGCGGCGACGACGTCGTCCAGCAGCACAACAGCCTCGACACCCTCACCGGCCACGCCGAGGCTCTTGAGCGGCACGGGTGGTCCGGCGCCCTCATCGGCACCGGCTGGGGACGCCCCGACACCTTCACGGTCGCCGCCGCGCTCGCCGCCCGTACGACGACGTTCCAGCCACTGATCGCGATCCGGCCCGGCTACTGGCGGCCGGCCAACTTCGCGTCGGCCGCCGCGACGCTGGACCACCTCAGCGAGGGGCGGGTGCTGATCAACATCGTGTCGGGCAAGGACAACCTGGCGGCGTACGGTGACACCGACGGCGACCAGGCCGCCCGCTACGCCCGGACCAGAGAGTTCATCCAGCTCGTGCGCCGGTTGTGGGCCGAGGACGCCGTCACCTACCGCGGCGAGCACTTCGGCGTCACCGACTCCACCCTGGCGCTCCGACCGGTGGTCCGGGGCGAGCGCACGCACCCGCGCCTGTACTTCGGTGGCGCCTCGGCCGCCGCCGAGGAGGTGGCAGCCACCGAGGCCGACGTCCAGCTCTTCTGGGGCGAGCCACTCGACGGCGTGGCCGAGCGGATCGAGCGGCTGCGGCAGCTCAGCGAGAAGCTGGGGCGCGAGCACGCCCCACTGGAGTTCGGGTTGCGGGTCACCACCCTGGTCCGGGACACCACCGAGCAGGCGTGGGCCGACGCCGAGGCGAAGGTTGCCCAGCTGGCACGCCGCGCCGGCGGCATCGAGCGCAACCCGCACTGGCAGGCCGCCGTCGGGCAGCGGCGGTTGCTCGACCTCGCCGCGCGCGGCGACGTGCTCGACGACAACCTCTACACCGCACCCGGCAGGTATGGCGGCGGCGGGGCCGGCACCACCTGGTTGGTGGGCTCGGCCGAGGACGTGGCGCGATCACTGCGCAGGTACGAAGATCTCGGCATCAGACACTTCGTACTCTCCGACACGCCCTACCTACCGGAGATCAAACGCCAGGGTACGCAGCTCCTGCCGCTGCTGCGCGAAGGAGCCGTGCGACAGAACACCTAGCGCCTGAGGTAGGCGGCCAGACCGCCGAGCTCTTCGCTGGCGATGAACACCGACCGTACGTTGAGGATGGCCTCCTCGACGTGGGCGGAGCAGCCCCACGCCGCGTCGCCCCACGAATCGGCGATCTTGATCTCGGCCGGGGCGGTGCATCCCAGGGCGCCACCGAGTTCGCAGTGCTCCGGGTGCGGCATCGCGGCCTGCGCGGCCGCGGCGGCGCGCATCCGGGCGGCGAGTTCCGCGGCGGCCGCGGCGCGCTGCTCGGCCTCGGCGCGCAGCTCCCGTTCCACGCGTACCACCCTGGCCAGCTCGTCATGGGCTGACCGGGCACGTGCTTCGGCGGCCCGGCGTGCCTGCTCGCTGTGGTGACACTCGATCGCCAGGGCGGCGGTGCCGGCGAAGACCCGGGCGAGGGCGAGGTCGGAGTCCTGCGGAGCCCGCGGAGTGCGGTGGTACATGGCGAAGGTGCCCAGGAGGCCGCCGTCGCGGGCCAGGATCGGGGTGGACCAACAGGCCGACACGCCGGCCTGATCGGCCAGGTGCCGGAAGTCGTCCCAGAACGGGTCGGTGCTGATGTCGGTGACGATCACCGGTTGCCGCCGGTGGGCGGCGGTGCCACAGGAGCCGACGCCCTCGCCGGTGGCGATCCCGTCGATGGCCTCGTTGTAGAAGGCGGGAAGGCTGGGTGCGGCGCCGTGGCGCAGGTGCCGACCGTCGGCATCGGCGAGGAGAACGGAGACGAGCACTTCCTGCGGTGCGAGATTCTCGATGCAGCGGGCCATCCCGTCGAGCACCTCGGCCAGGGGCGCCTGACGGGCGATCTGCTCCAACAGGGCGCGGTGTTCGGCCATCAGCCGTTGCGCCTGCTTGACCTGGGTGGTCTCCACGCCGAGCACCCGGATCCCGCAGACCTGACCGGCGGCGTCCCGGCGCGGCTCGTAGGTGAAGTCGAAGTATGCCTCCCGCGCCTGCGGGCCGGTCCCCAGGATGACCCGGACGTCGCCGCCGGTGTACGGCTCACCCGTGCGGTAGACCTGGTCCAGCAGGGTGATGAAGCCCTGACCGGCCAGCTCGGGCATCAGGTCCACGAGGGCGACGCCGGTGCGGGCCCGTTCTTCGCCGATGGTGGCGAAGAACGCCGGATTCGCCGTCTCCACCAGATGCTCCGGGCCGGCCAGCGAGGCGAAGACCGCGGTGGACTGCCCGAACAACGCCCGCAGATCCTCCTCCGCCGCTCCCGGCCCGGCGCCCGCCGAATCCGCGGTCGAGGACAGCTGGCCTGGTACCGCCGTCACGTCGTGGTCCGCCTCTCGTCTGCGGTTACGGGGATGACTGGGTGGTGCGTCGCTCGGTAACGGTGCTCACCGTGTGCGAGGAGGTGGCTGGGGCCGCCGATGCAGCGTACCGGCGGGCGGAACCGGCGGCGAACGCAGCGGCGACGGCGCGCCCGGCGCACCTGGTCCGTACACCCGTTCCCCAGGCCAGCGCAGCGGGACGGCGGACACCGCGCCGGCCGGTGGTCGCACCCGGCCAACACATGCACACATCAACAGATGCGGATATGTGAGCGCATCGCTACTATGGGTCAGCAATCCAGACGGAAGGGGGTCGTGCCCGCGTGCGAAGTCCCGTCAACGGAACCGCGCCGACGTCTACGCCGGGTCGACCCGCGCCGCCTGCGGCCGGCCGACTCCGCAGGCTCGCCCGGCTGATGGTGCTGTTCGCGGCTGCCGTCGGGGCCGGTTTCCTCCTGGCCGCCCTGTTCGACGGGCCGGCCGCCGCCGGCGGGATACGCGGCGGCGCCGGAGACGACCCTCAGGCGCGGATCGGCGGCCTGGTCGAGCCGGTCACGCGGCTCACGGTCGCACGGCTCCCCGACCCGCACCGTCAACGCCCCACCGGTGCCGACGCCCGCCGCGACGGGCACCCCGACACCCCGCTGGCAGGGACCATCGCCGCCGCCGTCGCCCCCCGCGACGCCACCTCCTCGACGCCGCCTCGACCGCCGAAGGGCGCGTCACCGGCGCTCGTGTCGCCGCCCCGGGTCGACCCAACCGGTGCGGGAAAGCGCGAACGGCTCCGGCCCGCCTCCCCCGCCCACCCGTCGCGACCGGCCGCTGCTCCACCACGACAAGCGGCCAGCACCGCACCCGCGGCGCACGGGCCGGCCGACCCACCCGCGACGGACCGGGCCACCGCCCCGCTGATCACCGCCACCCTGCCGCACGTCATCGACATCGCGAACGCCACGCTGTCGCCCGTCATCGACACCGCGAACGCCACGCTGCCGCCCGTCGTCGACATCGCGAACGCCACGCTGCCGCACGTCGTCGACACCGCGAGTGTCGCACTGCCGCACGTCGTCGAGATCGTGCCGATCCGGCCGGTCGTCCTGGCACTCCTCGGTGTCACCGACGCCGTTCTGGCGCCCGTTCTCGACGCGGTGGTCGTTCCGGCGGCACCACCACCACCCGCTCGCCGAGCACTCGGGCCGCCCGCCGTGCCGGTGGCCGACCCGACACCCGCGCCGACCGTACCGACGCCACCAGCGCCACCGGCGGACCCGACGGGCCCGGCGGACCCGGCGTTGGTGCCGGTATCCGTCACGGCGGTGCTGACCCCCGCCGCGCCGCCGCGGGTGTCCGTCGCCGAATGCACGCGCCCGACGGCCTCGACCCGGCACCTCGCCGCGCGTCCGGGTCCGGTGCTCGCGGCTGCCGACCCACCGGGCGGACCCGTCGCGCCCGTCGACCAGGACGCCGCCGGTGTCGACGATGGATCGACGCCGGGGCCGGGGCTGGTCCGGGCGGCCGACCGGCAGTCGCACCTCGGTGTCGCGCAGCCCTGCCATCTCCTGCCGCTTCTCGTCGAGGGCCACACTCCGTCCGGGATCGCCCGGCCGGGCTGAGGCGGGTCGACCGACCCGGGTGGCTGGCACACACGGCCAACTCCACCCGGCTCGGTCGACAGGGCCCCGCGCCCGTCCGCCGTGACGGTGCCACGGGGCGGTGCCTATCCCGTCCGTCGCGCACGAGCGCCCCGACCAACCCGTGGATGTTCCGGGACCGGTGGCCGTCGTGCCGCGTACCTGAGATCGGAGAAACGTGGTGATCCACGTTGTCGTCGCCGAAGACATGGGTTTGCTGCGTGGTGCGCTCTGCGCCGCGCTGTCACGTGAGGAGGACATGGAGGTGGTCGCCGACGTCGAGGGTGTCGGCGAGTTGTTGACGGCGGTCCGGCGGTACCGACCCCAGGTGGTGGTGTTGGCGCTGACACCCGAGTCGTCCGACCCGGTGGAGGTGGTCGCCCGGATCAACGCGGAGGCGCCGCACGCGGCCGTGCTGGCGATGAGCCCCCGGTGGAGCCCGACCCTGGTGGAGGCCGCGCTGGCGGCCGGGGCGCGCGGCCTGGTCGGCAAGGACAGCTCTCTGACGGAGTTGGTACGGGCGATCCGCGCGCTCGCGGCCGGGGAACGGGCGATCGACCCGGCCGCGGCGGTGGCGGTGCTGAGCCCTCCGGAGATCCCGTTGACACCTCGGGAGATGGACGTGTTGCGGATGGCCGCCGAGGGTCTGCCCCTGAAGGAGATCGCCGTCCGTCTTTACCTGGCACACGGCACTGTGCGCAACCATCTGTCGGTGATCCTACGGAAGACCGGAGCCCGCAACCGCCTGGAGGCGGTGTGGCGCGCGCGGCGTAACGGCTGGTTGTAGCCGTGGTGGCGGGTCCGGCGAAGGCGTCCGGGCCCGCCTCCCGTCGCCGTGCGGACCCAGCCGAGTCGTGTTTGAATGTTGACGTTGAGTGATCGTCATCGGAGTGCGGGAAGGTTCGTCGTGATCCGTACCCTGCTCGCCCTGGACGGCGCCCTGGTGTTGGGCGCGCTGTCGTTCGTCCTCGCCGCCGAGGAGGACATCCATGTCGTGGCGGAGGTGGATCGCGGCGACGCGGTCTCCGCGGCTGTCCGCGCCCAACGACCCGACGTGGTGGTGGCCGACCTCGACCTCGTCGAGGACGTCGATTCGGGTCGCCTCGACCCGTGCCCCGTCCTGGTGCTGGCCCACCCCCATCGGGCCCGGCGGCTGCGCGGCATGCTCAACCCGACCCGGACGGTCGGCATCCTGCGCAGCGACGCCGCCCCCCAACGCGTCATCGACGGGATCCGCCGGCTCGCCCGGCGGGAGCCCGTGCTCGACGCGGACCTCGTCGTCGCGGCACTGCAGTCGGACGGCCCACTGACCAGCCGGGAGACGGAGGTGTTGAGGCTGACCGCGGCGGGTGCGCCGGTCGCGGAGGTGGCGGCGTCACTCGGGCTCAGCCGTGGCACCGTCCGCAACCACCTCGGTCGGATCGCCCGCAAGGTGGGCGCGCGTACCCGGGTGGAGGCCGTGCGGATGGCCGGCGAGGCCGGCTGGATCTGACCGGTGCCGTCGGCCCTGGTGCGCGGGGTTCAGCCCCGCCGCCGGGCCGACGCCGCCCGGGACGGCACCACCGGGTCGTCCCAGCAGCCGACGAGCATGCGGTAGGTGGCCGAGCGGGCCAGCAACTCCCGGTGCGTCCCGAGGACGGCCTCGTCGCCGTCGAGGACCAGCATCCGATCGGCCCGCAGCGCGGAGCTGATCCGGTGCGCGATCACCACGAGACTGCCGGGCCGCCGGGCGAAGGCGTCCTCGACTGTCGCCTCCAGCGCCGGGTTCAGGTGGCAGGTCGCCTCGTCCAGGATCACCAGCGGGGCGGGTGCCAGCCAGGCCCGGACCGCCGCGATGAGCTGCCGCTCGCCGGCGGAGAGCAGAGCCGGCACGACCGGCGCGGCCAGGCCTCCCAGGCGGGTCGCCAGGGGACGCGCACCGAGCGCGTCGAGGGTGGCCTCCAGCGTGTGGTCGTCGGCGTCCGGCCGCAGGTAGCGCAGGTTGTCGGCGAGGCTGCCGGTGAAGACGTACGCCTCCTGGGGCACCAGCACCCGCATCTCGCCCAGGGCGGACGGCTCGGCGTCGGCGACCGTCGCGCCGGCCAGGTGGACCGTGCCGGTCTGCGGCGGCACCAGCCCGGCCAGCAGGGTGGCCAGTGTGGACTTGCCCGCTCCACTCGGGCCCACCACGGCGAGGTGCTCCCCCTCGGCCAGTGTCAGCGAGAAGTTCCGGAGCACGGGCCGGGCGCGCGGGCCGTACCCGAAGGTCAGCCCCCGGACCTCGACGGCCGGTGAGCGGCCGACCGGCCCGGTTGGCGGTCGGGGTGCCCGGGTGGCGGGGGCCGGCGGGCGGGGGGCGGTGGGCCCCGGATAGGCACGCAGGATGTTCTCCAGGGTGACCGCATACCGCAGCCCGCCGCCGCCGAGGCCCTGCACCAGGGTGTGCAGGGCGGGTTGCAGACCGGTGGAGACGTAGATCAGCGCGCCCAGCACCGCGCCCGCGGTCAACCCGCGCTCGACCAGCCACGGCGCGGCCACGAGCAGCACCACAAGCGGCAGCCAGCCACCGATGCCGAGGCTGAGGCTGCGGATCGCCGCCATCCGGGCGAGGGTGCGTTCGGCGGCGGCCTGCGCGGACACTCGGCGTTCCACGTCCGCCGTCACGCGTGCCTGGGCGCCGCAGGCCACCACGTCGCGGTGACCGGCCAGGGCGGCCCCCGCCGACTGGCCGAGGTGCTCACCGGCCCGGACGTACGCGCGCTGGTGCGCGACCATCGCCGGCAGCGCGGCGAGGAACACGGCCAAGCCGGCGACCAGCGGCGCGGCGGCCAGCGCCGCCACCACCGGTGCCAGGGCGAGGAGGCCGAGCAGGGCCGCACCGGCGGAGAAGAGGAAACCGCGGGTCACCATGAGCAGACCGGCGAAGGTGTCGCGGACGATCTCCATCTGGTGGGTCAGCCGGGTCACCGCGGCGCTGTCCGGACGACCGCCCGCCCGGGTGGCGTCGCGCAGCGCACCCCGGACCACCTGGGCGGCCACGTCGTCGCGGAACGGCTCGACCACGGCACCGAGGCTCCGGTACGTCCGACCGGTCGCCGCCGCGCCGACCAGGACGGCCACGGCGAGCGCGCCCAACCACGCCAGGCCGTTGAAAAGACGTCCGGCCAGAAAACCCTCGTCGACGGCGCGGGCGACCAGGAGGCCGGCGAGCAGGGCGGGCAGCGACTCGACGAGCGACCAGCCGCAGAGCCGGACGAGAGCACCCCGCCGGGCTCGCAGTGCCCGCCAGGTCACCCGCCGTACGCTCAGACGGCTCACGGCCCACCGCCGGCCGGCTGGAAGACGGCCCGGTAGTCCGGGTCGGCCCAGAGCCGCCGGTGCGGTGCCAGGCCGCGCAGCCGACCGCCGTCCAGCCAGGCCACGAGGTCGGCCGCCGCGGCCGCCGCCGGCCGGTGGGTGACCACCAGTCGGGTACGCTCGCCGGCCCGCCCGAGCACCGCCTGGGTGATCCGGTGTTCGGTCGCGGTGTCCAGGCTGGACGTCGCGTCGTCCAGGATGAGCAGCCGCTCGGCGGCGAACGCCCGAGCCAGGCCGAGGCGTTGGGCCTCGCCTCCGGAGAGCGGTGTGTCCACCAGCGGGGTGCGGTAGCCGTCGGGCAGCCGGTCGATCACGTCGGCGACCGCCGCCAGGCGGGCCGCCCGCAGGACCGCCGGTGTGGCCGGGCTCGGGTCGGCCGGTGGTGCCGCCGCGTCGACCGGCAGCGCCAACCCGATCGCGTCGTGGACCGTCGCGCCGATCAGCACCGGCCGGTCGAAGGCGTAGCCGACGGCTCGGCGCAGTGCCGACCCGTCGAGGTCGCGCAGCGGTACGCCGTCGAGTCGCACCTCACCGGCGTCGGGGTCGTACAGCCGTCCGGCGACGGCCGCCAGTGTCGACTTGCCGGCACCGGAGGCTCCGACGACAGCCACCGTCGCGCCGGCCGGTACGTCCAGGTCGATGCCGTCCAGGATGGGCCGGCCGTCGTCGGCGTGCACGCGTACCCCGCGCAGTCGCAGGGCGCCTCCGCCGGGTGCAAGGGGCCGGTCGCCGGCCGACGTGGCCGGCTGGTGCAGCAGTTCGGCGAGCCGGTGTGCCCCGGCGCGGCTGCGGACCAGGTGGTTGAGGGTGGCGAGCACCGCGCCGAGCCCAGCGCCCATGGCCGCGTAGCGGACCGCGGCGACCAGTTGGCCCGGCGTGAGCCAGCCCGCCGTGAGCGCGTACCCGCCGACCGCGATGACGCTCAGGTTCAGCAGCGGCGCCACGGCGGAGGTGCGCGCACTCGCCCGGGCCAACAGGTCCCAACCGCGCCGGCCGTGCCGGCCCAGCTCCGGCAGGGCCGCCAGCACGCGGTCCTCCTCGCGGTGGGTGGTGGCGGCGGCGGCGATGGTCCGGGCACCGGTCAGCGACTCCAGCAGCCGGCCGGCGATGGTGCCGAGCACCCGCTGGTACGCGGCGGTCGCAGCCGAGGCGTCGGCCACGAAGGCGCGCATGAGGACGGCGAGCAGGACGAGACCGGCGAGCAGGGTGACCCCGAGGACCGGTTCGATGAGGGCGAGGGCGACGACGCTGCCCAGCGGTGGCAGCACCGCCACGACGGCCAGCACCACGGCGTTGCCAGCCTGTCCCGCGTCGGCGGCCTGGCCGACCAACCGGCCGACGAGATCACCTACGGGATGGCGGCGGGTGGCGCGGACATCCAACGCGAACACGTGCCGCAGCAGGTGCCGGCGCAGCCCGGCGGTGGCGCGTGCCGCGCCGAATCCGCTGGTCAGATCCGTGAGGGTGTCGACGCAGACGAGGACGACGACCAGGCCACCGGCGGACACCGCCCACCAGCCGGAGCCGCCGGCGAGGGCGGCGTCGACGGCGCGGCCGAGAGCCGCGGGTAGCAACAGTTCGGCGGCCGCGCCGAGCAGCGCGACCGCCGCGAGCCCACCGGTCCAGCCGCCGCCCGCTCGGACCGTCCGCCACAGCAACCGGTCCCCCGCGGCGAACGTCGGCATCGGTCCTCCCGTTGGTACGCGACTGCCCTGGGTGGGCACGTCTGCCCACCCAGGGCCTCGCTTGTGCGGCGGATCAGTTGCAGGTCGTGACGGAGAGCGAGCTGTCGCCGCAGAGCAGCAGGCTCGCCCGGCTACCGCCACCCGTGCGGTCGGCCGGAGCCATCTCCAGGCCCTGGAGGTCCAGAAGCGCCATGTCGTTCACCTCCCTTCCTTCTGTTCGCCGAACCGGTCGCCCCCGCTGTCGCGAGGGAGTCTCTGCGCGCCCGGCAGGGGCGCGAGAAAGGGCAGCACCGGCGGCTGGTCGCGCTGTGCGCAGGCCAGCGCGTAGAGCACGCCGGCGGTGCCGGTGCCGAAGTCCATGGAGAGCCGCAGCAACTGCTCACCGGGGAACGCGGTCCCGTCCCGGTACGGCAGCGCGTGCCAGGTCAGCCGGTCCACCTGCGCGGCGAGTTCCCGGCGGTCGGTGTCGTCGGTCGAGGCGGCCAGGTAGGCGATGATGCCGGCGCGGCCGGCGAAGAGTCCGGACTGTGCGTAGAACGGTGACCGCGCGGCGCGGCGGATCCCCGCGCTCGCCTCGGCGAACCGTTCGTCGGCGCGGTGGCGCAGGTACTGGTCGAGGACCAGCCCGATGCCGACGCTGCCGTGCGCCAGGTACGGCATGGTCCGCCAGCCCTCGTTGACCTCCAGGGCGCCGTCCGGGCGCAGCACACATCGGCGCAGATCCTGGCGCAGCGCCGTGGCGGCGTGCCCCAGCAGCTCCTCGTCGCCGCCGAGCTCGTAGAGCCGCAGCAGCATCAGCGCCGGTCCGGTCCGGCCGCGCAGCAGCCCGGCGTACGGATTGCGTCCGCCGCTGAGGTCCGGCCCCGGGTCGTCGGCCAGTTGCCCGATCACCCGCTCGGCGACCCGCCACGCGGCGTCGCGCAACGACGCCTCTCCGGTACGCGCGGCCAGCTCGGCCAGGTTGAGCGCGATCCCGGACAGTCCGCTCGCCAGGCTGTGGTCGAGCCCGTCCACGGGTTCGCGCAGGCAGATGTCGACGACGTCCAGCGCGTCCTGCCGTCGGCCGAGGTGATCGAGCGCGTGGGCGACGCCGTGCAGCCCGTCGTAGAAGCCGCAGCGGGTGCCGGACGGCGGCGCTGTCGCCCGCCGCACCAGCCAGTCCTCGTGCTCGGGCCACCGCCCGGCACCGCTCTTGTCCAGCGCGTACAGCACTCCCGCCGCCCCGTGGGCGAGGTTGAGGCCGCCGCTGCGGAACTGTTCGATGTCGCCGGGGAAGAGTCGGTCGTCCCGGGTCGGGGTGGCGCTGGCCAGGATGGCCGTCGCCAGTTTCTCCCGCGTGAGCGACGCGTGGTGTACGTCCGCGGGCCGGGGGCCACCGGTGATCTCCTCGACCGCGGGGTCCAGGAAGGACCTCGGCACCGGGAAGTTCGCGGCGACGATGTCGGCCAGGTGCGCCACCTTCGCCGGTGCGAGCCGCACCAACTGGGTCAGGGGCAGGAACAGCGCCAGCCGCAGGCACGCCAGGGCGTACCTGTCGACCGCCGGCCCGGTCCGGTCCCGCGGTGCCGCGAACCCCTGGTTGCGCAGCCCGGGCCGGCGGTGCCCGGCGATCGGCGCGGCCACCTCGAAGTCGACGAGGGCGACCCGGTCGTCCGGCCGAATCATGATGTTGAACAGGTGCAGGTCACCGTAGACCAGGCCGCGCTCGTGGATAGCCGCGACGACCGACTCGACCTGCTCGTAGGTCTGCCGGGCCCACCGGGCGTACGCCGCCCGGTCGTCGTCGGTCGCGTCGGCGTCGATGAGCGGGTACCTGTCGACGAGCACCTTGTTCAGCGGTCGGCCCTCGATGAACTCGAGCGCGAGGAACCGGTGCTCGCCCAGGGCGAACTCGTCGTGCACCCGGGGCACCTGCGGCAGGTCGGCGAGTTGCCGCAGGGCGTCCGCCTCGCGGGCCAGCCGGGCGACGGCGTCGGTGCCGTCGGCGTCCAGGCCGGCGTGCGGCCGGGCCTCCTTCAGCACCACCTCGGTGTCGGTACGCAGGTCCCGGCCCACGTACAGCCCGCCACCGTTGGAGAAGTGGATCACCCGCTCGATCCGGTACGGCACCTGGTCGGTGCTGGTGCCGCTGCGGGCGGCCAGGTGCGGGCCGAGGAAGTCGGGCAGGGTGATCCAGGACGGTACGTGGAAGACCGGCTCCCGGCGGTCCGGCACCAGCGTGCCGGAGTCGTCCTCGATGGCCGGCACCACCTGCCCGTCGGGCGAGAGGCAGTAGCGGGCGGCGAAGCCGCCGTAGCGCACGTGCACCGGGCCGCTGCCGTAGCGCAGGTCACTGAGGATGTACGGCCCGGTCTCGCCGGTGAGCAGTTCGTCGAGCTCCTTGCAGGTCAGCTCCAGCTCCGCGTCGTCGCGGGGGTAGACCGTGACGAACTTGCCGCTGGCGGCGCGGGCGGCGTACTTGGAGTTGCGCAGCAGCAGTGTGCGGGGCCCGCGCAGGAACTTGAAGGACAGGCCACGGGGGACGCAGTAGTCCCAGACGGTGTCCAGCACCCGCTCGGCGTTCGCCAGACCCGCCGAGATGTGGATCTTCCAGCCCTGCTGCGGCAGCGAGCCGCCGTCGGGGGCGTAGATCAGCCAGTCGTCGAGCGGCTCGCGGCGCCAGCCGGTCGGCAGCGGCCGTTCGGCGGCCGGGAAGACGGGCTGCGCGACGGCGCTGCCGAGCGAGTCGTAGAACAGCGGGTCCGCGGCGCAGTAGCTGTCGTAGCGTTCGTCCACTGTCCCGCCGCCCTTCGACTCGGCCGGCTGTGTTCCGGCGTTGCATCGAGTCTCGTCCACGGGACGTGCCGTGCCCCAGTGCACATAGTCACGACGTTCGATGCGGGGCGCACGGTGCCCAGTGACATTAGTCAGGGCCTGACACACAGGGTGGCCGCCTGCTCACTGAGCTGCGTGTTCTTGACCCCCGGCGAGAACGGAACTTAGACTCCCGTGATTGTTAACGTTAACAGTCACGTCATTCGATCGTAATCGACAGGTCATCACCGCCGGGGTCCCCGTCAACCCCGGTGGCCACGCGACAGACCAGTGCCGACCGGGCCGAGGGGACCGCGAAGGCGCGTACCACCACCAGCCAGGAGGACGAGACATGACGCACGAGCAGAACGAGCCGGTGAGCGGCGAGCGGAAATTGCTGAGCCGGAGAACCGTCCTGACGACAATGGGGGCCGTACCGGTCGCGGCGGTCGCCGCGGTCGCGGGGGCCACGCCGGCCTCGGCCGCACCGGCGAGCATCAATCCGTCCGCGACGCGGCAAACGATCCGAGGCTTCGGCGCCATGGCCCACGCGGCCTGGATCGGTGACCTGACGGCCGCCCAGCGGGACACGGCGTTCGGCACCGGCCAGGGTCAGTTGGGGTTCTCCCTGCTGCGGATCCCCGTCAACGAGAACCAGGCGGACTGGAGCGCTGATCTGGCGACGGCGCAACGCGCGGTCGCACTCGGAGCCACCGTGTTCGCGTCGCCGTGGAACCCCCCGGCCAGCATGATCGAGACCTTCACCCGCGGCAACCAGACCAACGCGAGGCGCCTGCGGTACAGCTCGTACGCCGCCTACGCCACGCACCTGAACAACTTCACCACGCACCTGCGCAACAACGGGGTGGACCTGTACGCCATCTCGGTACAGAACGAGCCCGACTACGCGGCCGAGTGGACGTGGTGGACCACCACCGAAATGGTGCGGTTCCTGCGGGAGAACGCAGGCTCGATCAGCACCCGGGTCATCGCCCCGGAGTCCTTCCAGTACGTGAAGTCCGTGTCGGACCCGATCCTCAACGACGCCACGGCGCTGGCCAACGTGGACATCATCGGGGCGCACCTCTACGGCACGTCGTACTCGAACTTCGCCTACCCGCTGTTCAAGCAGAAGGGTGCGGGCAAAGAACTCTGGATGACCGAGGTCTACTACCCCAACAGCAACACGAACTCGGGCGACGCCTGGCCGGAGGCGCTCGACGTGGGCGAGCACATCCACCGCGCCATGGTGGACGCCGAGTTCCAGGCGTACGTCTGGTGGTATCTGCGGCGCAGCTACGGTCCGATGCGCGAGGACGGCCAGATCAGCAAGCGTGGGGCCATGATGGCGCACTTCGCCAGGTTCGTCCGCCCCGGATACCAGCGGATCGACGCGACGGCCAACCCGGCGTCGAACGTCTACGTCTCGGCGTACCGCGGCGGCAACACCGTCGTGATCGTCGCCGTCAACAAGAACACCTCGTCGGTGAGCCAGCAGTTCACCCTGTCCAACACCAGCGCGTCCGGCAGCGTGTCGAACTGGCTGACCGACGCGAGCCGGACCGTCGCGCCCCAGGGCGCGCTCACCATGTCGAACGGCTCGCTCACCGTCACGCTCCCCGCCCGCAGCGTGATGACCTTCGTGACCAGCGTGACCGGCACCACCCCGGTGGGTGACACCTACAAGCTGGTCAACGTCGACACCGGTGTGGTCCTCGGCGTCCAGAACATGTCCACCGCCGATGGTGGTCTGGCCGTGGTGTGGGGCGACACCGGCACCGCCGACCACAACTGGGTCCGGGTCACCGACGGCAGCGCGTTCCGGTTCCGCAACGTCAACAGCGGCAAGGTCCTCGGCGTCGAGAACATGTCGACCGCCGACAACGCCCGCGTCATGCAGTGGAGCGACAACGGCACCGCGGACCACCGCTGGACCCTGGTGGCCAACAGCGACGGCTCCTACCGGATCCGCAACGCCAACAGCGGCAAGGTGCTCGCCATCCTCAACGGCTCCAGCACCTGGGGCACCCAGGCCGTCCAGTACACCGACAACGGCAGCACCAGGAACAACTGGCGTCTGGTGCCGGTCGGCTGACCGAACACCGCACGCCTCCGGTGGGGATCAGGCTGATCACCCGATCCCCACCGGCCGGTCCCCCTCGGTCAGCCCAGGTACTTCTCCCACGGGCCGGTGATCGCCAGCGTGAGGCCGGGGTCCTGCATGTTGACGAAGAGCACCCTGCCGTCGGCGCTGAAGGTCGGCCCGCAGAACTCCGAATCGTTGAGCTGGTTGCGGGCGATCGCGTACGTCGGTCCACCCGGGGTCGTACTGAGCACGTGGGAGGCGCCGGTGCCGTCCTCGGCGAGCACCAGGCTGCCCCACGGGGTGACGGACACGTTGTCCGGTCCGTCGAAGGTGAGGTCGTTGTACTTGACCGGCGCGCCCTCCTCGGAGGCCACCTGGTGCGGGAAGTACGTCACCAGCTGGATGGTCTGGGTCCGGAAGTTGTAGAACCACACCATGCCGTCGTGCGGCGCGGCGTCGGCCGGCAGGTCACCGTCGTCCCAGGCGTAGGAGTTGACCACGTAGACGCCCTCGTCGGTGCTCCACACCCCCTCGAACTTGCGTCCGCGGGTGACCTGACCGTCGGCGAACTGCTCGCGCACGGACGTGTGCCGCGCGTCGCGGTCCGGCACCTCGATCCACCGTACGGGGAAGGGGCGGCCCAACTGGGCCGAGGTCAGGTAGGCGACGTCCGGCAGCACCGAGCCGTCATCCATGATGATCTGCATGGCGGCGAGGACACCGGCGTTGGGTGCGAGGCGGGTGAGCACACCGGGGCCGAGCTTGACCCCGGCCGGGGCGGTCCAGCGGTAGAAGAGGCCGTTGGGCTCGTCCGCGTCCTCGGACAGGTAGATCCGGGTGCGGTCCCGGTCGACCGCCAGGGCCTCGTGGGAGTAGCGGCCCAGGCACTTGATCGGCCGCGGGTCCGCACTGCCGTCGGCCCAGACCTCGAAGACGTAGCCGTGATCCTTTTGGTAGACGCCCGACCGGGTGCCCTCCTCCCACTCGTCGCCGGCCCGGTCCTCGGTCTCCTCGCAGGTCAGCCAGGTCCCCCAGGGGGTCGGCCCGCCCGCGCAGTTGGAGATGGTGCCGGACAGGGCGACGAACTCACCCAGGTTGCGGCCCGCGCGGTCGGTCCTGATCACGGTGCAACCGCCGGCGTCGGTGGCGCCCGCGTCGTACACCGTGCCCTTGACGTGCGGTACGCCGAACTCGGCGCCCGGGTCGATCTCGTGGTTCTGGATCAGTGTGTAACGGCCGTGGCCGGCGTCGTAGACGGCCATGCCGTCGTGGTCCGACGGCGTCACGCCCTGGCCACGGTCGAGTCGGGTGACGCCGGTCCGGGTGACCACCGTGTAGCTGAAGCCCTCGGGCAGGGCCAGGATCCCCTTGGGGTCGTCCACCAGCGGCGGGAAGGGCACGTGACCGCCCGGGACCGGCGAGTGCGGCCGGCCGGGGCTGGCCTGGGCCAGGGACGGCAGGCCACCGGCGACGGCTAGGCCCACACCGGCGGCGGCGCCGCCCGCGAGGAAGGTACGACGGGAGGAAGGCACGCGGATCAGCTCCTGGTCCAGGGATGTACGACGGCTGACAGCCAACTCCCGTGGACGGACACCGACACGTCGCCCGAGGGTTCCCGTGGTGACATCGAGGTGAAGAATCAGGGCCGGGCACCCGTCCCGAAGCTGGTCACAGGTCGTCGCGGACCTCGATCCGGCGGCGGGATACCCTGACCGCGGTGACCAGCGGAGCCGGACCGGAGGAGTCGATACGGGAATGACGGCAGAGCGACAGATGCCCTCCCAGGACGACGTACTCGGCTATTTCGACACGCTGTCGAACTGGGGACGGTGGGGCGACGACGACGAACGCGGCACGCTGAACCACATCACCGACGACGTCCGGCTGGCGGCGGCGCGGGCCGTGCGCCACGGCAGGAGCGTGTCCTGCGCGTGGGAGGTCGCCGCACCGACGGACATGGAGCGGTCGACGACGACGTGCCCGTGCGCCGCCGACATGCCGGGCGCCGAGCACATGCCGCCCCACTTCCACGGCGACCGGAGCTGGGGCTTCTCGTCCGAACGGCTCGGCATCACGTTCCACGGCAACACCCTCACCCACGTCGACTCGCCCTGCCACCTGTTCTGGGACGGCAAGATGTACAACGGGCGGTCGCACGCGTTGGTCGACGCCGAGACGGGATCGGCGTGGGCCGCCGTGACGGCGGCAGCCAACGGGATCATCACCCGTGGAGTCCTGCTCGACGTCGCGGGGGCCCGCGACGTGCCGTGGCTGGAGCCGGGGCAGGGTGTCTTCCCCGACGATCTCGAAGAGGCCGAGCGCCGCCAGGGCGTACGCGTGCTCCCCGGCGACGCGGTGCTCCTGCGCACCGGCTACGGCCGCTTCCGGCACGAGGCCGGCGCGGCCAGCGGTTTCGCGCAGGCCGGCTGGCACGCGTCCTGCCTGCCGTGGCTCCAGGATCGGCAGGTCGCGCTGATCGGCGCGGACAGCCCCCAGGACGTGCAACCGTCGGGGTACGAGCGCGTGTTGATGCCCGTCCACGCGGTGGGCCTCGTCGCGATGGGTCTGTGGCTGCTCGACAACTGCGACCTGGAGGCGTGCGCGACGACCGCCGCCGAGCTCGGCCAGTGGGACTTCCAGCTCGCGGTCGCACCGGTCCGCTTCGCCGGCACGTCCGGCAGCCTGGTCAACCCGATCGCCACCTTCTGACCGCGCGTCGAGCGGCGGCCCACCGGAGCGGCCAGGAGGACTTCCGTTGACAGCGGCGGACGACTTCCGCTCGGACCGGTGGGACTGGCACCGCTCACACCCGTGCACGTCGCACGCCTAGGGGTGGCACGTGACGCGGTTGCGGCCCTCGCTCGGTCCGAGGACCGAGGACGAGTGCAGCTCTTTGCTCTGCACCCCAATACGCGCCGGTCACAGACGTTGCGACCCTCGCTTGGTCCGAGGACGTACGCCCGCGGACCCGACCCGATCTCGCGCTAAACACCCAGGCGTCGCAGGCGCAGCGTCATCGACTCCGCGTCGGCAGCGACCTCGACCAGGCGAAAGCCGACCGGCATGAGGTCGGGGTGGACCACGTCCAACGCTCGCAACGGGTCGGTTCGCGGCACAGCGATGACGATCTCGTCGACCGCGTGCAGGTGCGGTCGCAGCGCGGCGGCCTGCTCGTGACCGACAACGAGCATGCTGCGTACGCCGACTTCGTAGGCCGCTGACTGCCACTGCGAGAGGTTCCCGCCGATCTCGGCAGCGCCGGGCAGTGCGAAGTACGCGTCAGCGTGACCCCCGGGAATGCCCTCCTGGAGAGTGTTGTCCGCAATGACGAGGTCAGCGGTCGCGCGAAGAACGCGTAGGAGTCGCTTTTCCGCCGCCGTTCGATGCCCGCTCTCCGCTGCGAACGCCCACGTCAGGTAGGGCCTGCGCCGTTGTGTTGCGGTCAGCCACGGCTCAAGGACGGTCAGGGCTTCGTCGCGCAACACGTCGATCTCGACCTCCACGCCCGCCGCGGCGAGCATCGAGGCGCCACCCTCACCACGGGACGTTGGGTCCATGACAGCAATGACCACCCGGGAGACACCGGCGTTGATCAGCTCCTGGCGACACGCCGGCGTGACTCCGACGTGGTTGCAGGGTTCCAGCGTGACGACAGCCGTACCGCCGCGAGCGGCACCTCCCGCCGCGTTGAGAGCGTGCGCTTCGGCGTGCGACTCCCCCTTGCGGCGGTGAAATCCCGCACCGACAACGGCTCCGTGCTGCTCCAGGATCACGCACCCGACGGGCGGGTTCGGGCTCGTGGTGCCCAGCCCAAGAGCGGAGAGGGTGATGGCATGCCGCATCGCGGACAGCTCTACGGCTGAGGCCATCAGGCGGTCTCCACAAGATCGTCGAGGAACGCACGAGCACGCCCCGCCCGCCTGCCCACAACGAACCGGTACCGCCACATCGGCCGGTGCAACCCGTCGGTACCGCTACGGACCTGGAAGTCAATCTACGTTTCTGCGAGGTGAGCCTTCCACTCCTCGGCCGGGGTGAGCGGGACCGGCGCGGGCCGCCGCACCCCGGTCGTCAGCTCGATCCGGCGGCCTTCGGCTGCCGACTGGAGCAGCATGGTCATCGTTTCGAGTACGTGTAGTGCGAGGTCGCCGCCCGCGCGCGGCGGACGCTGACCGTCGGCCCGGACGAAGTCGATCAGACCGATGCCGCGGGACGACTCGGCGTATCCGGCCTGCGGTTGGAGAACGCGCCATTCGGTGCCGCCGAGCGCGAAGAGGCGGACCTCCCCGTCGAAGTGGTTCGGGTCGGGTACGGCGAGGGTGCCGGTCTCCCCCCGTACCTCGATCGGCGCGGCAGCCGTCGTGACGCCGTCGAAGCTCGTGGTGATGGTGGACAGGGCACCGTTGGCGTGTTCGAGCACGCCTGTCACGTGGGTGTCCACCTCCACCGGGATCCGCTGGCCGGTGCGCGGGCCCGAGCTGATGATGCGCTCGGCACGCAGCCGGCTGGCGGCTCCGACCACCGCGCGCACCGGCCCGAGCAGGTGGATGAGCGCCGAGATGTAGTACGGCCCCATGTCCAGCAACGGGCCGCCGCCCGGGGCGTAGTAGAAGTCGGGGTTGGGGTGCCAGCGCTCGTGCCCCGCGGTGACCATGACGGCCGAGGCGGACATCGGGCGTCCGATGAGCCCGCCGTCGATCGCCGCCCGCGCCGTCTGCGTACCCGTGCCCAGGACGGTGTCCGGCGCGCAGCCGACGCGTACGCCGGCCGACGCGGCCCGTTCGATGATCGTGCGACCCTCCGGGAACGTCACGGCGAGCGGCTTCTCGACATAGACGTTCTTGCCCGCGTCGATCGTGGCGAGGGAGATGTCGGCGTGCGCCGCGGGGATGGTGAGGTTGAGCACCGTCCGCACGTCCGGGTGGGCGAGCAGGCGCTCGACGCTCAACGCCTCGGCCCCGGGAATGAGGGCGGCGGCCTCGGCGGCCCGGGAGGCGTCGAGGTCGGCCAGTGCGGCGACGCGCACCGCGGGGTGGTTCGCGAGGGTATCCAGGTACGCGCGGGAGATGACCCCGAGACCTACGATGCCGACGAGGTGCGGGTCGCCCACCGCATTCCCCTCTCGATGACGGTACGGACGCTCGGGTGCTCCAGCACGTCCAGGCTGTGCCCCGGGGTCGTCACGACGATGCGCCCGGCACCCCAGCGCCGGGTCCAGATGGCGGGCGAGGTGACCGGCCGGTGCCACGGGTGCCACGCCTGGGTGGGGTGGGTCGTCACGGCCAGGACGTCGACGAGGTCGTCGTGCAGCACCCAGTACTGTTCGGTGACCAGGTCGAAGTCGTCGATGCCGGCGGTGATCGGGTGCTCCCGGCCGAGGTCGGTGACGCGCACCGGGTGCGGCAGGAAGTTGTCCTCCGGGCCACCGTGCCGCTCGCACGGCTCCTTGCCCGGGTGGGTGGCGAACTGGCCACCGACCAGATGCAGGTATTCGGATGACGCGCGGAACGAGTCGACGATGCCGCCGTGCCAGCCGGTGAACCCCGTGCCGGCGACGACCGCCGCGCTGAGGCCCGCGACCTGCTCCGCGGTGATCTGCGACATCGTCATGCACTGCACGATGAGGTCGGTGTCGGCCATCTCGGCGGCATCGGCGTAGACCTCGGTCGACTCCTCGACCCGTACGGCATAGCCGCTGTCCTTCAGGAAGGGGAGGAACAACTCCGTCGCCCTGACCGGCTGGTGCCCCTCCCACCCGCCCCGCACCACAAGTGCTCTCCGCTGCGCCACCCTCGCTCCCTCCCCCGGTTGGTCGCCACCGGGTTGACCGTTCGTGCCTCGACGATGCCCGTGAATGTCGCGCACCGAAAACCGTACTAGGGGTTGTTGCGGTGCGCCCGTCAGCCGGCGGCCGGTGTGCTCTCGCGGACCGTACGCCGGGTGGACCGTCTGAGCATCGCGAGTTCCTCCGGGGTGAACGGAGGAGCCTTCAGCGGCGGGTGGGTGGGCCCGGCGCGCAGCGCCGCGAGGACGCGCGGTTCCATCAGGCTGCTCACCGGGGCCGCGAGTGTGACGACGTCGAAGAGTGCCGACGCGATCTCCGGCTGCCGGGCGGCGGCCGTTCCGATCGCGTCCGTCATCTCCCGTCGAGCGTTGGCCTGCTGCGGCAGCAGACGGTCGTCGCCGCTGCGTACCCGGCAGTTGGGGTAGCAGATGTCCTGCGTGGTGGCGAACGTCCAGGCCTCGTCGACGACGTCGGCGAGGCCGCGCATGACGCGCCGCATCGTCGCCGGGCCGGCGTCGCCGGTGGACAGTTCCCGGTCCAGGACTGCGGCGCTGCGGGCGGCGGTGACCATGCCGTGGCCGTACGACGGGTTGAACGAGGCCATCGAGTCGCCCAGCAGGAGCAGGCCGTGGGGCCAGTCGGCGGCGCGCTCCGGGTACAGGCGGCGGTTGGCGGTGCTCCGCGACCGCTGGACCGAGGTCAGTGGCTCCGCGCCACCGATCAACTCCGCGATGATCGGGTGCCGCAGGTTGCCGGCGAACTCGGTGAAGGACGCGTCGTCGGCCGACGGCTCGCCGCCGCGGGTGCCGGACAACGCGACGATCCACCGGTCGCCCTCGATCGGCAGAAGGTATCCGCTCTGACCAGGGCGCCCGTCGCGGTGGTCCGGCTGCACGCTCACCCCGGGAAAGCTGCCGTCCACCCACTCCGGCACCCGGAACAGCCGCGTGGCGTACGTGATGCCGGTGTCGACGAGGTCCTCCTCGACCGGCCGCAGCCCCAACTCCGCGAGCCACCGCCGGGTCGCCGACGAGCGACCGGTGGCGTCCACGACGAGGTCGGCGGCCAGCTCGGTGGTCTCGCCGTCGGCCACCGAACGCACCGCGACGCCGGTCACCGTCTCGGCCGAGCCGAGCAGGCCGTCCGCCTGCGTGCGATCCCGCACCACGATCCTCGGATCGGCGCGCACCCGCTGGCGGACGGTCCAGTCCAACAGGTCCCGGCTGGCGGAGAGCATGAACTGCGCCTCGGGGAACCGGTGCTGCCACCCGTACGCGCTGAACAGGGCGTTGCCGGTGGGGATGCTGACGCGCTTCGCGCCGGCCCGCAACAGCTGCTGGGTCAGGCCGGGCAGCAGGGTGTCGAGCACCCGCGCGCCGCTGGACCACAACTGGTGCAGGTGCCGGGCCTGCGGAAGCCCGGTACGCGGCTGTGGGCCGGGCGCGCCCAGGTCGTCCCGGTCCACCACGGTGACCGTGCCGAAGTGCCGGGCGAGGACCTGCGCGGCGAGCATGCCGGCGAGTCCGCCACCGAGGACGACGGCCCGGCGCTCCGCCGGGTTCACCGCGTGGCCCGGGTCGTCGGGGCCGCCGTACGCGCCACGCGGCGGACCGCCGAGGCGTGGCGGGCAGGGTCGGTCATGGAGTGTCCTCTCGCGTTCGATGAAGGTTGGTGCGCGGCGGGGTGAACCCGCCGGCCGCTGCCGTCACTGAGGTGCGGGACCCCACCGGAGCAGGCTCGCGCCGAGGCTCATGCCGCCGCCGAAGCCGGCGAGCAGGACCAGGTCACCGGGGCGTAGCCGGCCTTCGCGGTTGGCATCGTCGAGCGTCACCGGGACCGAGGCGCTGCCCACGTTGCCGTACCGCTCCAGGGTCCGACAGGTGTGTGCCCCGGCCAGGCCGCACCGCTGCACCAACTCGCTCAGCAGCACCCCGTTCGGCTGGTGCGGCACGAAGTGGTCGATGTCGTCCAGGCCGACGCCGGCCCGTTCCGCCAGACCCCGCATCGCGGGCGGGACGTGCTCGAAGACGAAGTCGCGCACCCCGCGGCCGTCCATCCGGAAGAAGTGGCCGCCGGCGGCCACCGTCTCCGCCGACGCCGGCAGGCGGCTGCCGCCGGCCGCCACGTGGATCAGCCCGTGTGCGGACCCGAAGCTGGACAGGTCGAAGGCCAGGAAGCCGCTCCCCTCGGGCGCGGGGCCCACCACCGCCGCGCCCGCCCCGTCACCGAGCAGCACGGCGGTGCGGCGGTCGTCGAAGTCCAGCGACCGGGAGTACACGTCCGCACCGATCACCAACGCGTAGCGGTCGTCCTCGCCCACCGCCAGCAGGCTGTGCGCGAGCGCCAACGCGTAGACGAAGCCGCTGCACACCACGTTGACGTCGAAGCACGCCGCCCGGGTGGCGCCGAGCGCGTCCTGCACGAGGTACGAGGTGGGCGGCTGCGGTGAGTCCCCGGTGGAGGTGGAGACGATCACGTAAGCCAGTTGGTCCGCCGACAGTCCGCTCTGCGCCAGCGCCCGCTCGGCGGCCTTGACCGCCAGGTCGGAGGTGGCCTCGTCGGGGGCGGCGTAGCGCCGGGAGGCGATCTGGGTCTTGCGCTCGATCCAGGACGGGTCGAGCCCCATCCGCTCGGCCAACTCCACGCTCGTCACCTCCTGCTTGGGCAGGTAAGACCCGGTGCCGAGGATGCCCGTGCCGCGCGCCCTCACAACGCCTCCGCCGCGACCGGCAGGCGCAGCGGGTTGATCCGCTGCTCGCCGATCCGCTCCCGGGCCGCCCGGTCGGTGACGCCGAGCCCCGGCTCCGGCGCCAGGCAGAGCACCCCGACCTTGCCGATGTGCGAGTTGGTCTGCACCAGCCGGGCCGCCTCACCCACCTCGGCGAGCTGGTAGCTGCGCGACAGCGCCGGCGACAGGTGCCCCAGGTCGAACAGGCGGATGCACTCCGTGTTCTCCTGGAGATTGGCCACGTGGCTGCCGATCACCCGCTTCAGGTTCATCCACAGGTACCGGTTGTCGTACTGGTGCTGGTAGCCGGTGCTGGAGCCGCAGGTCACCACCGTCCCGCCGCGCCGGACCAGGAACACCGACAGGCCGAAGGTCGCCTTGCCGACGTAGTCGAACACGATGTGCGGGTCGCCGCCCGCCCGCTCCCGGATGATCCGGCCGAGGCGCTTGCCGGCGGCGACGGTCTCCTCCGGCCCGTCCTCCGCCCCGCCCAGGCCCAGCTCCTCGCGGTCGACGACGATGTCGCAGCCGAGCCGGCGCAGCAGCTCCGCCTTCTGCGGCGAGCTGACCACCCCGACCGGGATGCCGCCACCGTTCTTCACCATCTGCACGGCATAGGCGCCGAGGCCGCCGGTGGCGCCCCAGATCAGCACGATGTCGCCCTGCTTCATGTCCGCGCCCTGCCGGCTCACCAGCATCCGGTACGCGGTGCCGGCGCAGAGCGTCACCGAGGCCGCCTCCTCCCACGTCAGGTGGGCGGGCTTGGGCAACAGCTGGGTGGCCCGGACGACCGTGTAGTGGGCGAGCCCGCCGAAGTTCGTCTCGAAGCCCCACGCCCGCTGTTCGTTGCCCATCATCCCGTCACCGTGGGTGGCGGGCTCCTGGTCGTCGACGTAGGCGGGGCTGACCACCACGTGGTCGCCGACCCGCCAGTGCCGCACCCCGACGCCGACGCGCACCACGACGCCCGCGCCGTCGGAACCGACCACCTGGTACGGCTGGTCGTGCCGGCCGGCGAAGCCCCCGGTGGCGGCGAACCGCTTCAGAAAGCCGAACGACGGCATCGGCTCGAACATCGCCGACCAGACCGTGTTGTAGTTGATCGAGCTGGCCAGGACGGCGACCAACACCTCGTCCGGGGCCAGCTCCGGCATCGGCACCTCGCCGACCCGCAGGGACTTACGGACGTCCTTGTCCTCGACGCCGGTGAACATCTTGACGTCCTCGACCCGCAGGTGCGCGGCGAGATAGCGGTCCGGCACCGGCGCCGCGGACAGCGTCTCCGGGGAGGCGCCGGCGAGTACGGCCTCACTCAGTGGGTCCATCGGTCTACTCCTGCGGGTCGGCGAGGTCGGGGAGGATGTCGCCCAGGGGACGTTCCGGATCTGCGGCGATGGACGCCAGGAGCCCCTCGAAGGCTCGGCTCCAGCGGGCGACCGCGCCGGCCGGGAAGAGGCCCGACCGGTGGTTGATCGAGATGAAGATGTTGTCGTACGCCACCGCCGCCTCGACCCGCAGCGGGTGCTCGGTCTGGGCGAGAACCTGCACCGGCGCGGCACCCAGGAGGGACATGAACTGACCCAGGTTGGTGCCGAAGCCCGGCAGGGTCTCGCTGACGAAATAGCTCTCGAAGATCGGCTGCTCGACGGGAACGCCGGTGATCTCGTACAGGGCGGCCGGCGTCACGTACTCGTGTTGGTTGAGCGTCGAGATCCGCTGGTGCAGTTCGTTGAGCCAGGCCAGCAGCGGCGTCGACCGCTCCACCCGAGCCCGCACCGGCAGCACGTTGAACAGCAGACCGACCGCCTGGTCGACGTCGACCGAGGTGGTGCTGCGGCCGGAGTAGACAGCCCCGCAGACCACGTCCGGCGACGCGCTGATCGCGCTGAGCATGAGTGTCCAGGCGCCGTGCAGCACCGTGTTGAGGCTGATCCCGGACTCGGCGGCCAGCCCGCTGAGCCGGATCGACACCTCCTGGCTGACCTGCACCGTCTCCTGCAACAGCGTCGGCACCAGCTCGGTGCTCCGCTGCGCCGGGGGCAGGGTGATGGGTGCCAGCGGGAACGCCACGTCCGCGAGTTCCCGTCGCCAGAACTCCTCGACCGACGTCGTGTCCCGCTGCGCCTGCTCGGTGCAGAAGTCGCCGTACACCCGGGACACGGGCCACGCCGCCGGCTCGCGACCCGCCAGGATCGCGCCGTACGTCTCCAGCAGGTTGACCACCATGATCTGGTAACTCCAGCCGTCCTGCCCCGGGAGGCTGAACATGTGGATGTGCTCCCAGGTGTCGTGCTCCAGGCGGAAGAGCGCCAGCCGCATCTGCGGCGGCGTCCCGTCGAACCCGCGCCGTCGCTGCGCCTCGACGTACGTCTCGATCCGCCGGTGCTGCTCGGTCTCGGAGACCCCGCGCAGGTCGAACCGCTCGATCGGCAGTCGGACGTCGCGGTGGACGACCTGGATCCAGCGGCCGGTGTCGTCGCGCTCGTAGCTGGCCCGCATCGACTGGAAGCGGTCGATGGTGTGCTGCCAGGCCCGCTCCAGCGCGTCCGGGTCGAGGCCCCCGTTGGTGAACCGGAACCGCTGGTGGGTGACGTTTATCCCCAGGCCCGGGTTGCGCAGCGCGGTCTCCAGCATGCGCTGCTGGGTGCCCGTGGTCGGGAAGGCGTCCTCCGCGTCGGAGAAGTGCGCCCGGGCCCACTCCAACAGGGCCGGGTCGCGCTCGGCGACCTTCTCCGTCTGCACCGCCCCCCGGGCGCCGACGAGTTCGGCCAGCTCCGCGATGGTCGGGCTCTGGAACACGTCCTGCGGGTTCAGCGCCATGCCCCGGGCGTTGGCCCGGCTGACCATCTGGATGCCGAGCAGGGAGTCCCCGCCGAGGGCGAAGAATCCACTGTCGACGCTCACCTCCTCCAGGCCGAGCACGTCCCGCCAGATCGCCGCGAGTTGCTGCTCCACCTCGGTACGTGGGGTGACCACCTCACCGGTGGCGTGCAGCGCCCGCACCGGCATCGGCAGGGCCCGCCGGTCGAGCTTGCCGTTGGCGTCGGTCGGGAACTCCGCGATGGCGACGACGGCCGAGGGCAGCATGTAGTCGGGCAGGCTGTCCCGGACGAAGCGCGGGATGTCGGTGCTCAACCACCGGCTCAACTCGAGCAGGCGGGGATTGTTGGTGTAGTGCCGCGAGGTGCGGCCGGGCAACACCGGGTCGGCCCAGTCGGCGACGTACGCCGACCCGGGCCGCCGGAACGTCACCCGGTAGCGGCCGTCGTCGGCACCACCGACCCACGCCACGTCGACAACGTAACCCAACTCATCGGCGAGCGCCCACCACGTCTCGGGCTCCACCCCGTCGGCCGGCTCGTAGCGCAGGTCGGACACCAGCCGGTCGTCGGCGGCGTCCCGGGCGGCCCTGCGGAAGCCGTTGATGCCGGCCAGCCGGGCGTTCGGGACGTCGTCCACCCGCAGCGCCTCGGGCCGGTCCTCGGTGAGCAGGCGGCGGACCTCCGCCACCGACGTCCACGGTGTACGGATCGGCTCGGCCGACGGCGTGACCGGCTCCCCGATGTGCAGGATCACGTCGTAGCGGTATCGGGTGAGCTCGTTGTGGTGCTCGCCGCGCTTGAGCATCAGCTCGACCCGTGCGATGCCGGGCACCTCCTCGCGCAACGCGGTGAAGAACTCCGGTGCCACGACGAGCTCCCGCTCGTGCTGGGTGCGCTGCTGCACCCGGCCGCGGAGTCGTCCGAGGGTCAGACCGGGCTCGGCGCGGGCCACCTCGACCTCGACGTGGAAGGCGTCCAGGGTCGGCAGGTGCCTCAGGTCACCCAGGAAGACCGCCCCACCCGGGCGAACCTGGGCCACCACCTGAGCGATCACCGCACGCAGGTAGGAGGGGTCGGGGAAGTACTGTGCCACCGAGTTGACCACGACCGCGTCGAACCGCTCGTCGGCCAGGCCGGTGAAGTCGTTGGCATCGCGTTGGAAGAGCTCGATGTCGACCCCGTCGGGCAGCCCGGGCAGCAGGTTCTCCCGGACGTAGTCGAGCACGGTGCCCGAGATGTCGGTGCCCCGGTACGCCTCGGCGTGCGGTGCGATCCGGGCCAGCAGCATGCCCGTGCCGCAGCCGACCTCCAGCACCCGGCGCGGCATCAGGGCGAGGATGCGCTCCACCGTGGAGTCCAGCCAGATCCGCATCTCCGCTTCAGGGATCGGCTCGTCGGTGTAGCTGCTGTTCCAGCCGATGATGTTGAAGTCGGTCTCGGTGACGTCGGTGTCGCGCCCGTAGCTCTGGTCGAACAGGTTCTGCCACTGCGCCACCCGGTCCTCGGCGGACGCCTCCGGGGCGGTGGCGTCCTCGGCGGGGATGACGTACGCCACGAGCTGCTTGTCCTCGGCGTCGTGCGGCAACTCCCGGGCCAGGACCACCACCTCGTCGACGGCCGGGTGCCCGGCCATCGCCGTCTCGATCTCCTCCAGCTCGATCCGCATCCCGCGCACCTTGACCTGGAAGTCCGTGCGGCCCAGGAACACCATCGTGCCGTCGGGCAGGAACCGGGCCAGGTCGCCGGTCTTGTAGAGGGTGGTGCCCAGGTCCGGGCGGAACGGGTCCGGCAGGAACCGCTGCTCGGTCAGTTCCGGGCGGCGGTAGTAGCCCCGGGCCACGCCGATGCCACCGATGTACGCCTCGCCGGGCGTACCGATCGGCACCGGGTTGAGGTGTCGGTCGAGGACGTAGGTCTGGGTGTTGGCGATCGGCGGCCCGAGCGACACCACACCCGGGTCGCGGGGGCACTCCCAGCAGGTGCTGTCCACCGAGCATTCGGTGGCGCCCCACAGGTTGTGGATGGTCGCGCCCGGCCAGCGCTCGTAGAGCGCGCGGATGGACGTCGGGGGCAGCGCCTCGCCGCTGGCCATCACCCGCACCACGGACGTACACCGCTCGATACCGGGGTGTTGCAGGAACACCCGGAGCATCGACGGCACGAAGTGCAGGGTCGTGATCCCGTGTTCCTGGATCAGGTTGCTCAGGTACTCGGGGTCCTTGTGCCCCTCGGGTCGAGCCACCACCATCCGGGCGCCGGTCAGCAGCGGCCAGAAGAACTCCCACACCGAGACGTCGAAGCTGAACGGGGTCTTCTGCAGGACCCGGTCGTCGAGGGTGAGACCGAACGCGTCCTGCATCCACAGCAGCCGGTTCACCACGCCCCGGTGCGTGATCATGGCGGCCTTCGGCTGGCCGGTCGACCCGGAGGTGTAGATCATGTAGGCCAGGTCGTCCATGCCGGCGACGTTGTCCGGACGGGTGTCCGGCTCGTCGTCGAACTCTCCCGGCCGGTCCAGCGGCAGGGTCACCGCGCCGTGCTCGGGCAGGCGCTCCACCAGCCGCTCCTGCACCAGCAGCAGGCTCGGCTCCGCGTCGGCGAGCATGAACGCCACCCGCTGCGGCGGGTACGTCGGATCGATCGGGACGTACGCGCCGCCGGCCTTGAGGATGCCCAGCAGACCGACGACCATCTCCACCGAGCGTTCGACGCAGATGCCGACGGGCTGGTCCGGCCCCACGCCCATCCGGCGCAGCCGGTGCGCCACCCGGTTCGCCCGGCGGTCCAGCTCGCGGTAGGTGACCTCCACCCCCTCGAAGGTCACCGCGACCACGTCCGGCCACCGGTCGGTGGCATCCTCGATCAGCGTGTGCAGGCAACGAGTGAGCGGGTACGGCACGTCCGTGTCGTTCCACTCCACCAGGAGCTGGTGCGCCATCGCCGGCGGCAGCACCGGCAGCTGCGAGACCCGCCGGTCGAGCGGGCCGGCGAACGCCCCGAGCAGCGTCCGGTAGACGTCGAGCAGACGCTCCACGGTGGCGTGGTCGAAGATCTCGCTGTTGTACTCCACGTCCACCAGCAGGGTCTCGGCCTGCTCGGTCACCGAGATCTCGATGTCGAACTTGCTGGTGTCGGTGTGCACCTCGGCCACGTCCACGGTCGCGGCACCGGGCCGGGAGTCGCCGCTGTAGCGCTTCATGTCGAAGACGACCTGGAACAGCGGGTTGGTCGTGGCGCCCCGGTCGGGGGCCAGCTCGGCGAGCAGCGCCTCGAACGGCAGGTCCTGCTCGTCGTAGGCCCGCTTGACCGCCTGCCCGACCCGGTCGAGCAGTTGCGCGACTGTCGGATCGTCACCCAGCGCGGTCTTGAGCACCACCGTGTTGACGAAGAAGCCGACCAGGTGTTGCACGGCGTCGTGCTGCCGGTTGGCCATCGCGGTACCGATGATCACGTCGCCGGTGCCCTGCATGTCGCCCGCGTACCGGTAGAGCGCCACCTTCAGCGCGGTCAGCAGCGTGGTGAACAGCGTGACACCGTGCTCCGCGCTGAATCCGCGCAACGCCGCCGAGGTGGCGGTGTCCAGGTCGAAGCTGAGGCTGCCGCCGCTGAACTTCTGCACCGCCGGTCGGGGCCGGTCCGTCAGCAGCTCCACGCCGGTCGACCCGCCGAGCAGCTCGCGCCACTGCGCCAGCCTGGCGGCGAGCCGGTCCTCGCCGAGCCGCTGCCGCTCCCAGATCGCGTAGTCGGCGTACTGCACGGGCAGCTCCGGCAGCTCCGGGCGACGGCCCTCGACGAACGCCTCGTAGGCGACCGCCAACTCCCGGGCGAAGATGCCGCCGGACCACACGTCCACCACGATGTGGTGCACGGTGACGAGCATCCGGTGCTCGGTCGGGCCGAGGCGGTACAGGACGACCCGCAGCAGCGGCCCCTCGGCCAGGTCGAACGTCCGGCGCGACTCCACCGTGACCAACCGCTCGCACTCGGCCTCCCGCTCGCCGTCGGGCAGGTCGGCGAGGTCGACCACCGGCACCGGCACGGTGAGGTGGGGTGCGATGCGCTGCCAGGCCTGGCCGTCGCGGCTCGGGAACGTGGTCCGCAGCACCTCGTGCCGCCGGACGAGCTCGTTGACCGCGTGCTCGACGGCGTCCGGCCGCACCGGGCCGTCCAGCGCCAGCGAGAACGCGGCGTTGTACGCGTAGCTGTCCGGCACGAGCTGGTCGAGGGTCCAGAGCCGCTGCTGGGCGAAGGAGAGCGGGATCTGCTCGTCCGGGGTCGCCACCGCCCGCCGTCGGCGCGCGATGCGCAGCAGCTCGACGCCGTCGTCGTCACCGCCGTCGGACGCGGCGAGTTGCGCGAGGACGAAGTCGGCGAGCGCGGTCGGCGTCGCGTGGTCGAAGACCATGCTCACCGGCAGGGTGAGCCCGGTGGCCCGGTTGAGCCGGTTGCGGACCTCCAGGGCGGTCAGCGAGTCGAACCCGAGGTCGAGGAAGTCGGCGTCCGGTGCGATCTCCTCCGGCTGGCGGTAGCCGAGCACGCTGGCCACCACCCCGGCGACCAGGCCGCCGGCGGCCGTACGCCGGGTCTGCTCGTTGCCGGTGAGCAACAGCTCGCGGGTGTCGTCGACGGTCTCGTCCTCCGCCGGCAGACCGGCGAACGGGTCCTCCCCGTCGGCGGCGACGCCCGGCGCGACGGTGTCGATCCAGAACCGCTGCCGCTGGAAGGCGTACGTGGGCAGCTCGACGGCCGTGCCGTCGCCGGCGGGCAGGACGGCGTCCCAGTCCAGCCGGACGCCCGCGACGAACGCCTCCCCCAGTGACGTCAGCAACCGGTCGCGGTCGCCCTGACCGCGCCGCAGCGTGCCGAGCGTGGCGAACGGGTCGCCGACGGCCTCCAACGTCTCCTGCACCCCGGACGCGAGCACCGGGTGCGGGCTGACCTCGATGAACGTGTCGAAGCCCTGCTGGCGCAGGGCGGTGGCGGCCGACGCGAGCTGGAGCGGGCCGCGCAGCACCCGGAACCAGTACTCGGCGTCCATCTCGGTGGTGTCCAGCCACTCGCCGGTGACCGGCGAGAAGAACGGCACCGTCGCCCGAGTGGGGCGCACCTCGGCCAGGTCGGCCAGCAGGGTGTCCCGGATGCCGTCCACGTGCGGCGAGTGCGGCGCGTACCCGGCGGCGACGCGGCGGACCCGCGGCCCGCCGGCCTCGCCCGCGGCGACCAGCTCATCGATCGCGTCGGCGTCGCCGGAGACCAGGATGGACGACGGCCCGTTCACGGAGGCCACCACGAGTCGCCCGGACCAGCGGTCGAGTAGCTCCGTGACGGTCTCCTCGGTGGCGGAGACCACGGCCATCCCGCCCCGGCCCTCCATCACCTGGGCGATGGCCCGGCTGCGCAGCGCCGCCACCCGGGCCGCGTCGGCGAGGCTGAGCGCGCCGGCCACGTGGGCCGCGGCGATCTCGCCCTGGCTGTGCCCCAGCACGGCGTCGGGCTCCACGCCGTAGGAGCGCCACAGGGCGGCGAGCGACACCATCACGGCGAAGAGCGCCGGCTGGACGACCGCGACGCCGTCCAGCTCCGGGGCGCCGGGCGTCGCCCGCAGCACGTCGACCACCGACCAGTCCAGGTGCTCCCGGAGGGCCGCGTCACAGGCGGCCATCTCCCGCGCGAAGACCGGCTCGGTGTCCAGCAGGTCGGTGGCCATCCGTACCCACTGTGACCCGTGGCCGGGGAAGACCAGGACCACCCGGCGACCGGCCCGGCCGGTGCCCCGGGCCACGCCCGCCGCGTCGACCCCGCGGGCCACCGCCTGCAACCCGGCGACCAGGTCGTCCCGGTGGCGGCCGACGAGCACCGCGCGGTGTTCGAAGGGAGTGCGGGCGGCCAGCGCGCGGGCCAGGTCCGCGGGGCGTAGGTCCGGCTCCGCCTGCACGTACGCGAGCAACCGCGCGGCCTGGGCGCGCAGCGCGACGGCCGACCGGGCGGAGACCACCCACGGCATCGCCACCTCCGGGGCGGCCGGCGGCTGCTCGACGGCCGGCGGCTCGGGCGCCTCTTCGAGGATGACGTGGGCGTTGGTGCCGCTCAGCCCGAACGAGGAGACCGCCGCCCGGCGCGGGCGGTCGGTGTCCGGCCACGGCCGGGTCTTGGTCACCAGCTCGACGGCGCCCGCCGTCCAGTCGACCTGCGGACTGGGGGCGTCCAGGTGCAGGGTGCTCGGCACGGCGCTGTGGCGCAGGGCCAGCACCATCTTGATCAGACCGGCGACGCCCGCCGCGGCCTGGGCGTGCCCGATGTTGGACTTGAGCGCACCCAGCAGCAGCGGCCGGCCGAGCGGCCGGTCCGCGCCGTACGTGGCGAGCAGCGCCTGTGCCTCGATGGGGTCGCCGAGGGTGGTGCCGGTGCCATGCCCCTCCACCACGTCCACGTCGGCAGTCGTGAGGCCCGCGTTGGCCAGCGCCTGCCGGATGAGTCGCTGCTGCGACGGGCCGTTCGGGGCGGTCAGCCCGCTACTCGCCCCGTCCTGGTTGATCGCCGACCCACGGACCACCCCCAGCACCCGGTGGCCCAGCCGCCGCGCCTCGGAGAGTCGTTCCAGCACCACCACCCCGGCGCCCTCGGCCCAGCCGACCCCGTCGGCCCCCGCCGCGTACGACTTGCAGCGACCGTCGGGTGCCAGCATCCGCTGCTGCGAGGTCTCGACGAAGACCTGCGGGGTGGCCATCACCGTCGCGCCACCGACCAGGGCCAGCGAACACTCGCCCTGGCGCAGCGCGGTCCCCGCCGCGTGCAGCGCGACAAGCGAGGACGAGCACGCGGTGTCGACGGTCATCGCCGGGCCCTCCAGGCCCAGGGTGTACGAGATCCGGCCCGAGGCGACGCTGCCGGAGCTGGTGTTGCCCAGGTAGTCGTGGTACATCAGCCCGACGAACACGCCGGTCCGGCTGCCCGCCAGGGACTTCGGGTCGATCCCGGCGCGCTCCAGCGCCTCCCAGGAGCACTCCAGCAGCAGCCGCTGCTGTGGGTCCATGGTCAGCGCCTCGCGCGGGGAGATGCCGAAGAAGGCCGCGTCGAATTCGGCGGCGTCGTGCAGGAACCCGCCCTCGCGCACGTAGGAGCGGCGTGGCCGTCCCGGCTCCGGGTCGTAGATCGCGTCGACGTCCCATCCCCGGTCGACGGGGAACGGCCCGACCGCGTCCTCACCGTCGGTGACGAGTCGCCACAGCTCCTCGGGAGTGCTCACACCGCCGGGCAGCCGGCAGGCCATCCCCACGACGGCCAGGGGCTCACGGGCAGCGTCCGCCAGCTCCTGGGTCTGTCGGCGCAGCCGCTCGTTCTCGAGCAGAGACGCCCGCAGCGCCTCGACCAACGAATCGGAAGTGTTGCCCACTACTGGTACCCCCATGGATGTGTCGGGTGACGGCTGGCGGTCGGCTCGCTCAGAAGGTTTCGAGCTGCTCGTCCAGGAGGTCGAAGAGTTCGTCGGCCGTGGCGGACTCCACCTGCACCGCCGGCTCCTGCGGGCGGACGTCGAGCTCGCGCATCAGCTCCCGCAGGCGGGCGGTGAGCCCGGCCCGAGCCGAGTCGTCCGGTGGCTGCGCGGCGACCACGGCACGCAGGTGCTCCACGGCGGCGGTCACCGGGTCGGCCCCCGTGGCCTCGTCGCCGACGAGTTCGGTGCGGAGGAACTCCGCGAGCGCGGACGGGGTGGGGTGGTCGAAGACCAGCGTCGCGGGCAGCCGCAGCCCGGTGGCCGCGCCGAGCCGGTTGCGCAGTTCCACGGCGGTCAGCGAGTCGAACCCGAGCTCCTTGAAGGGGCGATCCGCGTCGATCGACGCGCCGGCGGCGGGCGGGTGCCCGAGGACCGTGGCGACCCGGGAGCGAACCAGGTCGGTCAGCCGGACGAGTTGGTCGTCCGCCGGCAGCCCCGCCAGGTCCCGCCGCCACGTCGCGGCGTCCCCGACCGAGGCGTCCGCCGCGCCGTCCGGCCCGGACGAGACGGCCGGTACGCGCACCAGCGAGGTCAGCACCGGCGGCAGCGGGCCGGCGCCGGCCGCCGTACGCAGCGCGGACAGGTCCAGCCGCGCGGCGACCACGGCGGACCCGTCGGACGCCCGACCGGCGTCGAGCAGGGCCAGCGCCTCCTCCGACGGCATCGGCACGATCCCGGCCGCGGCGAGCCGGCGCAGGTCCTTCTCCGCCAGGTCGCCGGTGAGCCCACTGGTCTGGGCCCAGTGCCCCCAGGCCAACGACAGGCCGGGGAGCCCGAGGTGACGGCGGTGCTGTGCGAGGGCGTCCAGGAAGGCGTTCGCCGCGGCGTAGTTGGCCTGGCCCGCGCCACCGAGCACCCCGGCGAGGGAGGAGAAGAGGATGAACTCGTCGAGGTTGTCGCCCCGGGTCAGCTCGTGCAGGTTGAGGGCACCGTCGACCTTGGGCCGCAGCACCCGGTCCAACCGGTCCGGGGTCAGGGCGTCGACCAGACCGTCGTCGACCAGGCCGGCGGTGTGCACGATGGTGGTCAGTGGGTGCTCCGCCGGGATCGCGGCCAGCAACTCGGCGACGGCGGCGCGGTCCGCCACGTCGCAGCGGGCCACCGTGACGGCCGCGCCGAGCGCGGTCAACTCCTCGACGAGCTGATCCGCCCCGGGGGTGTCGGCGCCCCGGCGTCCCATCAGGAGCAGGTGCCGGGCGCCCCGCTGGGTCACCAGGTGCCGGGCCACCGTCGCACCCACCGTGCCCAGGCCGCCGGTGACGAGGACCGTGCCGTCGGCGACCGGCCCCGGCTCGGTGCTGGGGGTGGCGGCCCGGACCAGGCGGGCGACCCGCACCGACCCGGCCCGCAGCACGCACTGCGGTTCGGCACCGGCGAGCACGTCGGGCACGACCGCGCCGGAGGCCGGGGTGCCGTCGATGTCGACGAGCAGGAAGCGTCCGGGGTGCTCGGACTGCGCCGAGCGCACCAGCCCCCACACCGCCGCGCCGTCCAGTCGTGGTGTCTCGTCGCCGTCCACGGCCACCGCGCCCCGGGTGACGAGGGCCAGTCGGGTCGCCTGCAACCGGTCGTCGGCGAGCCAGGCCCGCAGCAGCGCCAGCGTGCCGTCGAGTGCCGCGCGCACCGCCTCGGCCGGCGAGGACCCCTGGTCGGCCGGTGCGACGCCGGCGACGACCACGTCCGGCGCGGGCCCGCCCGCGTCCAGAGCCGCGCTCAGCGCCGTGAGGTCGGCGTACCGTTTCGCGGTCGCGACGCCCGGGACGTCGCCGAGCAGCGCGAACTGCGGTGGCCCGGCCGCCTCCACGGTGGGCGCGACGGGCGTCCAGTCCAGGCGGAACCAGGCGTCGCGCAGGGCCCCCCGGGCCGCCCGCAGTTGTTCCAGTGTCACCGGGCGGGTGGTCAGCAGACCGACGGAGACCACCGGCGCGCCGCCCGGGTCCACCGCCGCCATGGTGACGTCGTCCGCACCCCGGTAGGCGAGCCGGACCCGCAGGGCCTCCGCGCCGCCCCGGTGGACCACCACGTCGTGCCAGGCGAACGGCAGGCTCAGCGACCCCGCGCCGGTCGCGCCGTCCGCGCGGTCGACCAGAACGGCGTGCATCGCCGCGTCGAACAGCGCCGGGTGCAGGCCGAAACCCGCGGCCGGTACGCCGTCGGGCAGCGCCACCTCGGCGAAGAGCTCCGCGCCGCGCCGCCACACCCCGCGCAGGCCCTGGAAGGCGGGGCCGTACTGGTAGCCGAGGGTCGCGAGCCGGTCGTACACCCCGGTCACGTCGACCGGGTCGGCGCCGACCGGCGGCCAGGCGCCGCGGAGGGCGGACCAGGCCGCCGGGTCCGGCTCGGGCAGGTCGGCGCGCACGATGCCACCGGCGTGTCGGACCCACGACGCGTCGGCCGCCGTGCCGGCCGGTCGGGAGTACACGGCGAACGGCCGTCGGCCCGTCTCGTCCGGGTCGCCGGCGGTCACCTGGAGAGCCAGCTCGTCCTCGTCGGGGATGACCATCGGCACCTCGATGGTCAGCTCCTCGACGCTGCCCAGGCCGGCCCGCGCCGCCACCTGGCCGGCCAGTTCCACGCAGACCGTGCCGGGCACGAGCAGGGTGCCGCCGGCGGCGTGGTCGGTGACCCAGCTCTGGTCGGTCGGGGACAGCCGACCGGTGAGCACGGCGCCGGCAGCACCGGCCAGGTCGACAGTCGCGCCCAGGAGCGGGTGGTCCACCGGCAGCAGGCCGGCGGCGCGGACGTCGCCCTTCGCGCGGGCCGGCTTGTCCAGCCAGAAGCGGCGGTGTTGGAAGGCGTACGTGGGCAGCGGCACCCGCCGGGCGCCGGTGCCGGTGAAGAGCCCCTGCCACTCGACCCGGCCGCCACGGACGTGCAGCTCGGCCAGGGAGGTCAGGAACCGCGCGGGGCCGCCGTCGTCGCGGCGCAGTGAGCCGGTCACCGTCACCTCGAAGCCCCGGTGCTCGGCCAGTTCCTCGATCCCGTGCGTCAGCACCGGGTGCGGGCTGCACTCGACGAAGGCGCGGTGTCCGTCGGTCAGCAGCGCGTCGACCGCGCCGACGAAGTCCACCCGACGACGCAGGTTGTCGAACCAGTAGTCGCCGGTCAACTCGCCGCCGTCGAGCGGGCCGGCGGTGACCGCGGAGTAGAAGGGCACCCGGGTGCCGGTGGGCCGGACGTCGGCCAACACCGCCCGCAGTTCGGTCTCGACGGCGTCTACCTGGGGCGAGTGCGAGGCGTAGTCGACCGGGACCCGCTGGGCCCGGACGCCGTCGGACGCGCAGGCGTCGAGGAGCGCGGTGAGCGCCTCCGGGTCGCCGGAGACCACAGTGGAGCCGGGGCCGTTGACCGCGGCGACGAAGAGCCGCCCGTCGTCGAGGAGCCGCTGCACCTCGGCCACCGGTCGGGCGACAGACGCCATGCCACCGTGGCCGGCCAGTGTGCTGCGGATGGCGCGGCAGCGCAGGGCCACGGCGCGGGCGGCGTCCGGCAACGTCAGCGCGCCCGCCACCACGGCGGCGGCGAGCTCGCCCTGGCTGTGCCCGACCACGGCGACCGGTCGGACCCCGCGGGCCTCCCAGAGCGCGGCCAGCGAGACCATCACGGTGAACAGGCTGGTCTGGACGACCTCGACATCGTCCAGGCCCCGCGTCCCGGGGGTGGCGCCGCGCAACACGTCGGCGAGGGACCAGTCGAGGTACGGGGTGAAGGCCGCGACGCACTCCTGTGCCCGGTCGGCGAACACCGGCTCCGCGTCGATCAGCTCGCGGGCCATCCCGACCCACTGCGAGCCCTGCCCGGGAAAGACGAACACGGCGCCCGGGGCGGGAGCGCCGGTCGCCACGCCCTGGACCAGGTTCTCCGCCGGCTCGCTCGCGGCCAGCGCGGCGAGCCCGGCCCGCCGGCTGTCCCGGTCGTGGCCGATGATCACCGCCCGGTGCCGCAGGGCCGCCCGGTCCGCGGCCAGCGACAGGGCGACGTCGGAGTCCGACGCCGCGGGCTCCGCGTCCAGGTGGGCGAGCAGCCGTACGGCCTGCGCCCGCAGCGCCGGCGCGGTCTTCGCCGACAGCACCCAGGGCAGGGCGGGCAACTCCCGCACCGGCTCCTCGGCGCGGGCCTCCTCCGCGACCGGGGCCTGCTCGACGATCACGTGGGCGTTGGTGCCGCTGAAGCTGAACGAGGAGATCCCGGCCCGCCGCGGCTCGCCGGTCCGGGGCCAGGGGGTGGGCTCGGTGAGCAGCCGGACCTGGCCGGCCGACCAGTCGATGTGCGGGGTGGGCTCGTCGACGTGCAGGCTCGCCGGCAGCACACCGTGCCGCATGGACAGCACCATCTTGATCACGCCCGCCAGGCCGGCGGCGGCCTGGGTGTGGCCCAGGTTCGACTTGACCGAGCCGAGCAGCAGGGGGTGGCGTCCGGCGCGTCTGGTGCCGTAGGTGGCGAGCAGCGCCTGGCCCTCGATGGGGTCGCCGAGGGTGGTGCCGGTCCCGTGCGCCTCCACGGCGTCCACCTGGTCGGGGGTGAGCCCGGCGTTGGCGAGCGCCTGCCGGATCACCTGCTGCTGGGCGTTGCCGTTCGGGGCGGTCAGCCCGTTGGACGCGCCGTCCTGGTTGAGCGCGGAGCCGCGGATCACGGCCAGCACCTCGTGGCCGGCGCGCTGGGCGTCCGAGAGCCGTTCCAGCACGAGCATGGCGACGCCCTCGGAGAAGGAGGTGCCGTCCGCGGCGGCGGCGAAGGCCTTGCACTGCCCGTCCGGGGCGAGGCCACCCTGTCGGCTGAACTCCACGAGCAGCCTCGGTGTGGTCATCACCGCCGCCGCGCCGACCAGGGCCGTGGCACAGTCGCCCTGGCGCAGCGCGTGACAGGCGTCGTGGATCGCCACCAGCGCCGAGGAGCACGCGGTGTCGATGGTGACGGCCGGCCCGTGCAGGCCGAGCGCGTACGCGATTCGGCCGGAGGCCACCGCGCTGCTGTTGCCGTTGAGAAAGAAGCCACCGAACGCCGATGTGCCCTGCGCCGATCCGGTGAGCCAGCTGCCGTAGTCGTTGTGGATCATGCCGACGTAGACGCCGGTGGGCGTGCCGCGCAACGAGTCCGCCGGGATGCCCGCCCGTTCCAGGCTCTCCCAGGCGACCTCCAGCAGCAGGCGATGCTGCGGGTCCATCGCCAGCGCCTCGCGGGGCGAGATCTCGAACAGCTCCGCGTCGAAGTCCGCGGCGTCGTGCAGGAAACCACCGGTGCGAGGGGCGGGCGGCGCGTCGCCGTCGGTGCCGGCGTCAAACTCGGCCAGATCCCACTCCCGGTTGTCCGGCAGGCTGCCGATGCCGCTGCCGCCGCGCTCCAGCAGCCGCCACAGATCCTCAGGTGACCGAACGCCACCGGGAAAGCGGCAGGCCATGCCGACGATCGCGATCGGCTCGCCACCACTCGCGAGTCGCTGCCGGGCCTCCAGCAGCTCGGCGGTGACCCGCTTCAGGTAGCCGCGGAGCTTTTCCTCACCGCTCACCGGACATCTCCCCCCTGTCGCCGACCGTGTCGGGCGGCGTCCGGACGCGGCGGCCGGTGGATCGGACGCCAGCGGCTCGACGGTTGTCGGCCGGGACCCGCAACCACGTGTCCACCTGCGAATGATTGGTAGAGACGGCCCACCCGGTCCAGGCAGAACCGGCGGCAGATCACGGGCCGGGGATCGAACCGCGCCCATGGCCGGCGGTCACTGCCCGGTCGGGATGACTGGTCAGAGCCGGTACCCGCCGCCGTCGGCGCCCCCCGGCACGTCGCCCGTGGCGCCGATGGGAGGAGCCAAGTCCACCTGATCGGCCGCTTACGCAAGTCGCCGTCGGTTCTGCCTGGACCCGGCGTCCACGCCTCGTCGATTATTCGGACGCTAGGCGGTAACTCGGCACCGCCCGTCCGAGCCCGCTTCCCGCCCCCGTCAGGCCCGTGTCCGCGGCAGGACGGGACGAGCCGAAAACGGAGGTCGACAGTGGTCTTCAATCCCACCCGTGGTGAGCTGCCCGTGCGCTTCGGGCAGAGCGTGCCGGCGGTCCCGCCGATCGGGCCCTCGACGGTCGACGCGAACGTCTACCGCGACCCACAACGGTACGAGCTGGAACGGACACGCGTCCTCAACCGGAGCTGGCAGCTCATCTGCCGTTCGGAACAGATCCCCAACCCCGGCGACCACCACGTCTGGGAGGGGCACGGTGAGAGCATCGTCATCACCCGCCGACCGGACGGCGGCCTGGCCGGCTTCCACAACGTCTGCCAGCACCGGGGCGCGCGCATCGTCGCGGAGAGCGGCACCGGTGCCCGCCGCTTCACCTGCCGCTGGCACCGGTGGGCGTACGACATCGAGGGCAAGGTGACGGGCGTCCCCGACCGGCACGACTTCGACCAGGAGGTGCTCGCCGGCCTCTGCTCCCCCGCTCTGGACCTGGACGAGTGGGGTGGCTGGGTGTGGGCGGTGCTGGCCGGGCCAGGCGTGGCCGGGCCACTGCTCGACTGGATCGGGCCGGAGATCTCCGCCGACCTCGGCGCCTACCGCATGCAGGACATGAAGCTGGTCGAGAAGCTGGAGTGGGAGGTGAACGTCAACTGGAAGGTGTGCATCGACGCCTTCAGCGAGTACTACCACGCCCAGGCGCTGCACAACGTCCCGCCGAAGGAGTCCCGGGACGCCCGCCACTCCACGATGGACGTGTTCGGGCGCAACGGGATGATGGTGGTGCCGTTCATGGGGGTGCTGGAGGAGTTGCAGAGCACCCTCGACCACATCAACCTGGCGATCTGCAACTACCAGCTCTTCCCCACCGTGGTGGTCAACGCCAACCGCCTGCACACCCAGATCTTCCGCGCGGTCCCGCTCGACGTCGGCCGGACCCGGTTCGAGGCCTGGGAGCTCCAGTACGACTCCGACGACGCGGAGTACCAGGAGAGCGTCTCGTTGTTCTGGACCATCTTCAAGGGCGTCATCCAGGAGGACGTCGACGAGTGGGCCGACGTCACGGCCACGCGGCAGTCGTCCGCGTACCGGCGCAACGTGCTCAACGAGCGGGAGTGCCTGATCACCCACTTCCACCGGGTCTGCGACGACATGCTCGCCGGAGGCGACGGGCTCGGTCTCGAACCGGGGCGCGGCGAGGACACGCCGGCGACGGTCGCCGGGACCTGAGCAGGTCTCAGCTGGGTACGGCGATGGCGGTGCCGGCCAGACCGGCCCGGATCCGCCATCGCCCACCCAGCCGGGCGAGCGGAACGACGCAGTCGGTGGGCACCGGCCTGAGCAGGGTGGCCGTGAAGACACCGGACGGGTCCAGGTCGATCCGTGCCTCGTGGAAGTCCAGCCACAGGCCGGTCACCGGGAACCACGTCTTGTACACCGACTCCTTGGCACTGAACAGCAGCCGGTCCCAGGGGACCTCCGGGTACGTGACGGCCAGCCGTCGGACGGCCAACTCCTCCTCGGGCAGCGCGATGGCCTCCAGCACCCCCTCGGGCAGCGCGGCGGCGGGCTCGGCGTCGACGCCGAGCGCGGCCACCTCCCGGCGCAGGCCCACCGCGCTCGCGCAGTAGCCCTCGCAGTGGGTGATGCTGCCGACCACGCCGTCCGGCCACCCCGGCGCGCCCCGGGGGCCGGGAAGGATCGGCACCGGGTCGAAGCCGAGCCGACCGAGTGCCGCCCGGGCGCAGTGCCGGGCGGTGGCGAACTCGCGGCGCCGCTTGTCCACGGCGCGCGCCACCACCATCTCCTCCTCGGGCATGAGCACCACGTCGTCGCGGTGCCCGAACGCCTCGACGACCACCACACCGGCGGGAACCAACCCGCCCACCGGACCGACGGGCGTGCTCACGCCGGAGCGAGCAACTGCCGGGCGACCAGGTCGGCGACGGCCTGTCGCTGCTCGGCCAGGTAGAAGTGGCCGCCGGGGAGGACGTGCAGGCGGAATTCGCCTGTGGTGTGGTCGCCCCAGGAACGGGCCTCGTCCTGGTTGACCTTGCCGTCGTCCTCGCCGATGATCGCCGTGATCGGGCAGGTCAACGGCGGCCCGGGCCGGTAGCGGTAGCTCTCCACCGCACGGTAGTCGCTGCGCATCGAGGGCAGGATCATCCGCAGCACGTCCTCGTCGTCGAGGATCCGGCTGTCGGTGCCGCTGAGGGTCTTCAGCTCGGCGATCAGGCCGGCGTCGTCACGCAGGTGCACGCTCTCGTCCCGGAACCGGGAGGGCGCCCGGCGGCCGGAGGCGAAGAGGATGGTCGGTGCCGCGTCCAGCCGCTCCCGCATCAGGGTCGCCACCTCGAAGGCGATCATCGCCCCCATGCTGTGGCCGAAGAACGCCACCGGCCGGTCCAGCAGCGGGCGCAGCGCCCGGTACGACTCCTCGGCCAACTCGACGATGCTGCTGAGGCAGCGGTCGCGGAGCCGGTCCTGGCGGCCCGGGTACTGGATGGCGAGCACCTGGAGAGTCGACCGCAACTCGGCCGAGAACGAGGTGAAGTAGCTCGCCGACCCGCCGGCGTGCGGGAAGCAGACGAGTGTCGGCCCGTTCTCCGGGCCGCGGTGGAAGCTACGGACCCACACGTCGTCCACAGTGGTCTTCGTCATCACAGCTCCAATCGTCGAGGAAGAGTACCGCCCGAACCGGGTCAGCGGCTCCCGCTCAGGTAGGCGGCCAGGCCCTCCAGCAGGCGGTCGATGTCCTCCTCGGAGGTGTAGGGCGCCAGCCCCACCCGGACACCGCCGGTCTCGCCCAACCCGAGCCGCCGGGACGCCTCGACGGAGTAGAACGTCCCCGAGCCCACGTCAACGCCCTGGCTGGCGAGGTAGCGGTGCACGTCGCGGGGGTGGTGGTCCGCGACGCCCAGCAGCAGGGTCGGCGTACGCCGGGCGGCGCGGGAGTACACGGTGACCCCCGGCAGCTCGGCCAGCCCGCGTTCGGCGCGTACCCGTAGTGCGTCCTCGTGCTCCTCGACCGCGTCGAACGCCGAGGCGAGCCGCGCCCGCCGGTCGCCGTCGCGCAGCGGGCCCAGACCGGCGAGAAAGTCGACTGTGGCGCGGGCGCCCGCGAGCACCTCGTAGGGCAGGATGCCCAGCTCGAACCGCTCCGGCACGTCGTCGGTGGCGGACACCAGCTTGTCCGGTCGCAGATCGTGCAGCAGCTCGGGGCGGGCGGCGAGGACGCCCAGGTGCGGGCCGAGGAACTTGTAGCAGGAGCAGGAGAGCAGGTCCGCGCCGAAGGCGTCCAGGTCGACGCTGGCGTGGGCGCTGTAGTGCGCCGCGTCCACGTAGAACAGGGCGTCCGTCTGGTGGACGAGGCGGGAGAGCGCGGCGACGTCCGGTCGCGTCCCGATCAGGTTCGACGCGGCGGTGACGGCGACCAGGCGGGTCCGGTCGGACAGCACGGCGGCGAGGTGTTCGGGTGTCAGCTCGCCGGTGGTGGGGTCGAAGTCCGCCCAGCGAACCGTGGCGCCGCGCCGCTCGGCCGCCTGCACCCAGGGTCGGACGTTGGCCTCGTGGTCGAGCCGAGTGACCACCACCTCGTCGCCCGGGCCCCAGTCGCGGCTCAACGCCCGGGAGATGTCGTAGGTGACCTGCGTGGCGCCGCGGCCGAAGACGATCCCCTCCGGCGTCGCACCGAGCAGGTCGGCGAGAGCCCGGCGGGCCTGCACGACGATGGCCTCGGCGTTGCGCTCGCCGGCCGTGTGCGCGCCGCGGTTGGACACCGGGTTGGCCATCGCCTCGGCCATCGCGTCGATGACCGGCTGCGGAATCTGGGTCCCGCCCGGCCCGTCGAAGTGGGCGGACCCGGCCTTGAGGGCGGGGAACTGCGCCCGGAGGGCGTCGACGTCGTAGTACCAGGGTGCTCTGTTCACGGATCTCTCCGGGTGTCAGGGCGGAGCGCGGCTGCGCTACCGGGCTGCGGTCAGGTCCGGGGTCCGCGGGAGGTAGGTCAGGTAGCGGTCCCTGAGCGGGCCGTCCGGGAAGGACTCCTGCCACGGCTTCTTCTTGCCGGCGAAGTGGATGATCCGGGTCTCGTCGACCGCGCCGAGTTCCTGCTCGAACCGGAAGAAGTCCATGTCGTTCCAGCGCGGGTCGAGGCGCAGCCAGCTGTCGTCCACGGCGACGTTCATCGCGTCCTGGACCGCGAAGCGGAGTTTCCCGGAGTTGGTCCGGATGTAGTCCAGCGACCGGGTGGACAGCTCCGCCGCGCGGCAGCGGGGCAGGTCCATCAGGAGCACGCCGGAGTTGAAGTAGTCGCTGCGCTTCGTGAGCCGGCCAACCGTCGGGTCCAGGCCCGGGATGCCGGTCGCCGCGCCGACGGTCGGGGAGCCGATGTCGACAGCGGCGCCGAGCAACGCGCCCTCCAGGTCCGTCTGCCACAGCTCGGTGAGGTCGCCGGTGCACATCACGTCGGAGTCCAGCCAGAGCATCCGATCCACGGAGTCGGGCACCAGATCGGGCAGGAGCAGCCGATAGTAGGCGGCGTTGGAGATCCGGGACGACATCATCCGCCACGACGACAGCGGCAGCTCGTCCAGCTCGGTCGGCACCCGCAGCACCTGGGGGTCGCCGACGCGCCCGCCCTCCTCGACGACGGCGGCGAGCACCTCCGCGGGGACGTCGGGTGCCGGCATCAGCCACCAGGTCACCGCGCCGCCCGGCGGGATCCCGGCCGCCGCGACCGATCTCATCGTCGCCACCGTCCACGGTACGAAGCCGAGGTCGAAGGCCACCGCGACGTGCATGGGTCCACTCATGTCTCTCCGCTCACCTGTCGATGGTCAGGCCGGTCCCGGCTTCGGTGTCCGGTCGTACGACCGCGTCGCGGCCCTTCCGTCACCGCCCGTGCCGGCGGAACCCGGTTCTGCCGGGTCCCGCCGGTTCGGCGCGTTGGGCTCGTAACACCGACGCGGACGCCCGGCCGTCACCGCGGCGTCTCTCGGCGCGCCCGGAACTCGTGGTCGGCGGACGCGCGGTTCTCTCTGGAATCATCGGTACGGGGCGGCCGGCGAACCAGGCAGAAACGGCGGTGGAAACCCCACCCCCGGCGGTCAGGCTGTTACCGGCTGATCCCAGTCGATGTGATGTCCCCACAGGCCGGCCATGTCGCCGCCGGTCAGCTCACCCCTGCGCCGCAGGGTCCGGCCCTCGTACCAGAGCGCCACCGACACCGCCAGGTTGCGCACGAACGCCTCGGTGCGGCTGTTCGTCCGCATCCGCGTGTCCATCTCGATACCGATCTTGATCACGTGTTCGATCCGCCCCCGCCGGACGCGCTCGTACCTGTCGAACGCCCCGCGCAGGTCCGGCGTGTCCCGCAGGCAACGGGCGAGCGTGGCGGCGTCCTCCAGGGCCATCGACGCGCCCTGGCCGATCGAGGGACGCACCGGGTGGGCGGCATCCCCGAGAAGCACCACGCGGTCGGTGAACCAGGGCCGGCCGTTCGGCAACGCCTGGGCCACGCTCGGCGGGTATGACTCGACGGTCTCCGCCACGATCCGCGGCGCCGGGGTCCGGTCGACCTCCAGCATTCGGAGCAGTTCCGCCCGCCACTGCTCGGCCGGCAGGGCGGCCAGTGCCACGGCGGCCTCCGGGGTGTCGATGGCGGGCGTGGCCAGCCACTGCACCGTGCCGTCGGGCTGCCGGACGTAGCCGAAGAACGCCTGGGTGCCGAAGAACGTCTGGAAGTCGCCCGGTTCGCCGGGCACGTCGAGCACGCCGGTACGGCCACCCACCCCGACGATGCAGGTCGGCTCCAGGGCAGGACCGCCCGGGTCGACCGTCTCCCGGACCCTGGACCAGACCCCGTCGGCGCCGATCACGACGTCCCCGTCAGCCGAGCCGCCGTCGTCGAAGAAGACGCGTACCCCGTCGTCGGTCTCCTTGAGGTCGACGAACCGCTTGCCGTACTCGACCGGCACACCCTGGCGCTGCGCCTCCTCCAGCAGCGCGCCGTACAGGTCCGTCCTGTTGATCATCTGGGTGGGTGTCGCGTCGGCGCGATGCCGCCCGAACGGCGACGAGCCCAGCCGGCGGCCGGCGTGCGAATACGCCACGACCGACCTCATGTCCAGGCCGCGCCGCACGATCTCGTCCTTCATCCCGAAGGAGTCCAGCGCGTCCAGCCCGTTCGAGGCGAGGAAGAGGTAGGCGCCGACGTCGTGGGCCGACCTCCCGTACGCCTCGAACACGACCGGATCCCAGCCGATCCTCCGCAGGGTGATGGCCGCGGCGGCACCCGCCACCCCGCCACCGACGATCAGTGCCCGCATGGGGGCCTCCTCGTTGTCTCGTGCGTCTCAGCGCGGGTAGGTGTGGAAGCCACGGCCGGCCTTGCGACCGATCGCCCCCTCTGCCACCAGGCGGAGCAGCAGCTCCGGCGGCTCGTACAGGGGCTCACGGAACTCCCGGTGCAGCGCGTCGGCGGTCGAGGCGACGACGTCCAGCCCGATCAGGTCGGCCAGCTCCAGCGGCCCCAGCGGGTGGTTACAGCCGAGCTTCATCGCCTGGTCCACCGCCTCCGCCGTGGTCAGCCCGGACTCGACCATCCGGACGGCACTCAACAGGAACGGGATGAGCAGCCCGTTGACCGTGAAACCGACCCGGTCCGGCGACCAGACCACCTGCTTGCCGAGTTGTTCGGCGGCGAACCGGTGCACGGTGCGGCGGGCGTGCTCGCCGGTGGTCTCGGAGGCCACCAGCTCCACAAGCGGCAGCACCTGCACCGGGTTGAAGAAGTGGATGCCGGCGACCCGCTCGGGCCGGCTGGTGACCTCGGCCAGCCGGTGGATCGGGATGGAGGAGGTGTTGGAGGCGATGACCGCGTCCGGCTGCGGCAGCGCCCGGTCCAGTTCCTTGAAGAGGGCGAGCTTGGCCGGCTCGTCCTCGGTGATGCTCTCGATCACGAGCTGCCGGTCGGCAAGCGCGTCGAGCTCGGTCACGAAGCTGATCCGCCCGAGGGTCGCGTCCCGGTCCGCCTCGGTCAACCGCCCCTTGGCGACCAGCCGGCCCAGCGACCCGGTGATCCGGGCGCGGGCCCGGTCGGCGGAGGTCGGGCGGGAGACGACCACTCGGACGTCGACGCCGGCTCGAGCGCTGATCTCGGCGATACCAGCGCCCATGGTGCCACAGCCGACAATTCCGACTCGTGCCACGTACATGCGCAGTCCTTTCGGTCCAGGTCCCGGGAGAGGTCAGTGGAGTCGGTCCAGGGCGGCGAGCACGTGCCCGGCCCCGTCCTCGGTGGCGATCCGGTCGCGCAACCCGGCGGCGGCCGACCGGTACGACGGGTCACCGAGTGCGGCCGAGAGGGCCTTGGTGAGACGGTCGGCGGAGAGCTTGCCATAGGGCACCGGGGCTGGTCCGGCGCCGAGCCCGACCACCCGACCCGCCCAGAAGGGCTGGTCACCGAGGATCGGCACGCCGACGGTCGGCACGCCCGCCCGCAACCCGGCGGCGGTGGTGCCCGCCCCGCAGTGGTGCACCACGGCGGCCATCCGCGGAAACAGCCACTCGTGCGGGGTCTCCCCGATCGTGATCGTCCGCTCCGAGCGACCGGTCAGGTCGCCCCAACCGGCGTGGATCACGCCCCGCGCGTCGACCCGGCGCAGCGCCTCGTCCACGGTCTCGGCGATCCGCGCCGCGTCGGAGATCTTCCGGCTGCCGAAGCCGACGTACACCGGCGGTGGGCCGGCGGCGAGGAAGTCGACAAGCTCGGCCGGCGGTTCCCAACCCGCCGGCACGGCGGGCCAGAAGTAGCCGGCCACCTCCAGCGCGGGACGCCAGTCCGCGGGGCGCGGCAGCACGCTGGGGCTGTAGCCGTGCAGCACCGGCCAGGCGTCCATCTGCGCGCCCAACTCCCGGCGGCTCAGGGGCCGCAGGCCCAGCCGCGAGCGCAGCTGCCGGGTGGCACCGGAGACGAGCCGTCCCATCACACCGAGCAGCAGATGCCCGCTGGCCCGGTTGCCCCACGCGCCGAGCGAGCCGCCGGTGCCGATGAACGACGGCGGGTGGTCGGCGGTCGGGAAGACCGGCTGGAGGAACACGCCCATGCTGGGGATGCCGAGACTCTCGGCAACGTGTACGCCCTGCTGCGCCGGCATGGACAGCAGCAGGACGTCGGCGCCCTCCTTGGCCGCGGTGAGGATCGACTCACCGAGTTCCAGGGTCTTCGCCGTGATCCCCCGCATCGCCTGCGACGAGTTCTCCGCCTGCGTCCACTCCCCCACCACGGCCGGATCGCCGGGCATCTCCCGGAACTCGGCCCCGGCGGCCCGCACCAGATCCGCGAAGCGCGGGTACGCGGCGATGGCCACCTCGTGCCCCACCTCCCGCAGCCGGGGCACCAACCCGGTGTACGGGGCGACGTCCCCCATCGTTCCCAGTGCGACGATGAGCACTCTCATGGCATCTCCCCAGGTTGTTGCTGCACGGATGTCACGCGTCCAGGTCCCGGTGCTGGAGGGTCAGCTTCTCCAGCGTCGGCACCACGTCGTTCGGTGTCGGGTCGCTCATCGACTCCCGACGCAGCCGGTCCGCCCCCTCGGCGAAGCGCGGTTCGGTCAGCACCCGCAGCAGGCCGTCCCGTAACGCCTGGGGGGTCAGCTCGGACTGCGGGATCACCAGGGCCGCCCCCACCTCGGCGGTGCGCCGCGCCCGGTACGAGTTCTCGAAGACCATCGGCGAGATCAGTTGCGGCACGCCGTGGTACGCCGCGGTGGACCAGGTGCCGGCACCACAGTGGTGGGCCACCGCGGAGCAGGTCGGCAGCAGCGCGTGCAGCGGCACGAAGTCCACCGCTCGCACGTTGTCGGGAAGCCGAGAGACCTGCTCCCGCTGCGCCGCGTTGAGGGTGGCGACGATCTCGACGTCCAGGTCGCCCACCGCGTCGAAGAGCCCGTCGAGCGAGCCGAGCAGGTAGTCCGCGCCGTCGCGGGCGGTCAGCCCGAGCGTCAGGCAGACCCGGGTACGCGCCGGGGGCACGCGCAGCCAGTCGGGCACCACCGCCGGCCCGTTGTACGGCACGTACCGCACCGGCACGGTCGGCTCGCCCAACGGCATTCGGATGCTCGCCGGGAGGGTGTCGATGGTCCACTGTCCTCGGACGACTGTCTCGTGGAAGTCGAGCCCGTACCGGTCGAGGAGCCCGCCGAGCCAGTCGCCGAGCGCGTCGTGCGCGGCGCCGGCCGGGCGGTCGCCGAGTTGGCTCAGAAACCGCGCCCGCAGGTCGATCAGCAGGTCGGCACCCCACAGCAGCCGGGCGTGGGCCGCGCCGACGGCCCGGGCCGCGATCGCGCCCGCCACGGTGAACGGCTCCCAGACCACCAGGTCGGGGCGCCACGACCTGGCGAACTCGACCATCCCGTCGACCATCGAGTCGTTGTTCGCCTGGGCGAAGAAGCGTTCCGGCAGGATGCCGTTGATCGCCTTGAGGAACTCCCAGCTGTGCACCTCCGGCCGGGCCGGGTCGAGGTCCACGGAGTTCCAGCTGCCGTCGGCCCCGTCGCTGACACCGAGCACCGCGTCGAGCAGACCGTGGTCCTCGCCGACCGGCACGGCGGTCAGCCCCGCGGCGGTGATGGCCCGGGTCAGCCCCGGCTGGCTGGCCACCCGCACCTCGTGCCCGGCGGTCCGCATGGCCCAGGCCAGCGGCACCATGCTGAGGAAGTGGGTCTCCATGGCGAACGACGTGAAAAGGACTCGCAAGGGGAATCAGTCTCCTCAGGCCGGCAGCAGGTCGGGGCGGGTCATCCGACGCCGATCTCGCGGTCGATGAGCGCGAACATCTCGTCGTCGGTGGCGGTCACCAGACCCGCCTGACCCGGGCTGTCGCCACCGTGGCGGGCCAGCAGGGTGCGCAGCCTGGTGACGAGCGCGGACCGGTCGGCGTCGGTCGTGTCGAGCGCGTCGAGCGCCTCGTCCAACCGGTCCAGTTCGGCGTGCAGCCGCTCGGCCGGCGTCGGTTCGGCACCGATCAGCTCACCGCGCAGGAAGGCCAGCAACTCGGCCGGGGTGGGATGGTCGAACACCATGGTCGCGGAGAGCCGCAGCCCGGTGGCGGTGCTGAGCCGGTTGCGCAGCTCCACCGCGGTCAGCGAGTCCAGGCCCAGGTCGCGGAACGGCCGGACCGGGTCCAGCGTCGTCTCCGAGCCGTGCCCGAGCACCGCCGCCACCTGGGCGTACACGAGGTCGGCCAGGGCCTGCTCGCGGCGCGTCGCCGGCATCGCCGCGAGGCGCTCGGCAAGCGTCCCGCCGTCTCCGGCCGCGGCGGCGGCGACCCGTCGGCGGGTGCCCGACAGGTCGCGCAGCAGCGCGGACGACATGCTGTTCGGGTCCAGTCCGACAGGCACGAGTACCGCCTCGTCGCGGAGCATCGCCGCGTCGAACAGCGCCAGCCCCTCCGCGGCGGAGAACGGGCGGATGCCGCTGCGGGCCATCTGGCGGCGGCGTTCCTCCGGGTCGAGGTGCCCGGCCATGTCGCTCTGCTCCTCCCACAGACCCCAGGCCAGCGAGGTGGCCGGGAGCCCGGCGGCCCGGCGCCGGACAGCGAGCGCGTCGAGGAAGGCGTTCGCCGCACCGTAGTTGGCCTGACCCGGCGCACCGAAGGTGCCGGACGCCGAGGAGAAGAGCACGAAGGCGCTCAGGTCGGCGTCGCGGGTCAGCTCGTCCAGGTACGTCGCCGCGTCCACCTTGGGGCCGAAGACCGTGTCGACCCGCTTCGGGGTCTGCGCGGACAGCAGCGCGTCGTCCAGCACTCCGGCCGCGTGCACCACGGCGGTCAACGGCCGGTCGAGCCGCTGCAGCAGGCCGGCCAGCGCGTCCCGGTCGGACACGTCGCAGGCCTCGAACCGCACCTGGGCGCCAGCCCGGCCGAGCTCGTCGACGAGATCCGCCGCACCGGGGGTGTCCGCGCCGCGGCGAGACGCCAACACCAGGTGACGCATGCCGTGCTCGGTGACCAGGTGCCGGGTCAGCAGCCGGCCGATGCCACCGCCGCCGCCGGTGACCAGCACCGTCCCCTCCGGGTCGGGCATCCGGCCGAACGCGGGGCCGGCGACGGTGCGGGACAGTCGGCGCGCGTACAGCCGCCCGTCGCGCACGGCCACCTCCGGCTCGCCGGACGCCACGGCGGCGCCGACGAGCGCCATCTCCCCCGGTACGTCCACGTCGACCAGGACGAAGCGGTCCGGGTGCTCCGCCTGCGCCGCCCGGACCAACCCGTGCACGGCCGACTGGGCGGGATCGGCGTCCGCGCCGCTGGTGACCACCGCGAGCGTGGACAGCTCGGACCGCTCGTCGTCCAACCAGTCGTTGAGCAGGGCGAGCACCCGACCGGTGTACGCCCGCGCGGCCTCGTTCGCCGGCCGGACGTCCGACGCCGCCAGGGCCACCGCGACGACGTCCGGCAACTCGTCCGGCAGGTCGGCCACATCGTCGACGACGAGCGCGTCCACGGTCGGCTGCTCCGGCAGCGGGACCCACCCGAGCGAGAACAGCGAGTTGTCGACGACAGCCCGGGTGTCGAGGGGGACGTCGAGCTGCTCACCGGTCAGCGGCCGGGCCACGATGGCGGCCACCGAGGCGACCGGCGCGCCCTCGGCGTCACACACGTCGACCCGACGCCCGTCCGGACCGGCCGCGGTGATCCGCACCCGCAGCGCCGAGGCCCGCACCGCGTGCAGGGCGACCCGGCTCCAGGAGAACGGCAGGCTGAGCGTGCCCGACCCGGCGGCGAGGTCGGCCACCACGGCCGCCTGGAGTGCCGCGTCGAACAGGGCGGGGTGCAGGCCGAAGCCGTCCGGGTCGAGCCCTTCCGGCAGGGCCACCTCGGCGTAGACGTCCCCGTCGGCACTCCACAGCCGGCGCAGGCCCCGGAACGCCGGGCCGTACCGGAACCCGCTCTCCGCCAGCCGGTCGTACGCGTCGTCGAGGTCCACCTCGGTCGCGGGTGGCGGCCACTGGGTCAGCGACACCGCGTCGGTCCCGGCGGCGGGGACCAGGGTGCCGACCGCGTGCGGCGTCCACGAGGCGTCCGGGGACGCGGTGTCGGGCTGGCCGTACACGGTCAGCGGGCGGCGCCCGTCCTCCTCCGGTGGACCGACCACCAGTTGGAGCCGCACCCCACCCTCGGCGGGCAGGGCAAGCACGGCCGGGATGGTCAGCTCGTCGACCAGGTCACAGCCGACCTGCTCACCGACGTGCAGCGCCAGCTCCACGAAGGCCGTACCGGGCAGGATCGCGACGTCGTGCACCGCGTGGTCGGCCAACCACGGGTGGGTACGAAGCGACAACCGCGTGGTGAACAGGAAGCCGTCGGAACCGGGCAGCGCCACGGCCGCACCGAGCAGCGGATGCCCCGGAGCGGCCAGCCCGAGGGCCGCCGCGTCCTGCTCGGCGGGCCCGACCACGTCGAGCCAGAAACGGCGCCGCTGGAACGTGTACGTCGGTAGGTCCACCCGTCGGCGCGCGCCGCCGTACACGGCCGTCCAGTCGAGATCGACACCCCGGACGTACGCCTCGGCCAGCGAGGTCGGGAAGCGGTCCCCCTCGTCGCGACGCAGCGAGCCGAGCACGGCGGCCTCCACGCCCGCCTCGTCCACGATGCCCTGGAGCGCCATGGTCAGCACCGGGTGCGGGCTGCACTCCACGAAGATCCGGAAACCGTCGGCGAGCAGGGCCTCGACACCGCCGGCGAAGTCCACCGGTTGCCGGCAGTTGTCGAACCAGTACTCGGCATCCAGCTCGGCCGTGTCCCGCGGGCCCGGGGTGACCGTCGAGTAGAACGCGATCTCGGACGAGACGGGAGAGAGCCGGCCGAGCCGGTCGAGCAGGGGCTCGCGGATGCTGTCGACCTCGGCGCAGTGCGTCGCCGCCGTCGCGGAGACCACCCGGGCACGCAGGTCGTCGGCCACGCACGCGGCGACGAACTCCTCCACGGCGGCGAGGTCACCGGCGACGGTGGTCGCCTTCGGCCCGTTCATCCCGGCCACCGTGAGCCGGTCGCCCCAGCGCGCCATCCGCTCGCGTACCCGCTCGACGGGGAGCACCACGGAGGCCATCGCACCCTTCAGCTCGGCGACGATCAACTGGCTGCGCAGGGCGATCACCCGGGCGGCGTCGGCGAGCGGCAGCCCGCCGGCCACGTGTGCGGCGGCCAGCTCGCCCTGCGAGTGGCCGATCACGCCCGCCGGATGCACCCCGTACGACCGCCAGAGCGCCGCCAGCGAGACCATCACCGTGAACAGCGCCGGCTGGGCCACCTCCAGGTCGTCCAGGCTCCGGGCGCCCGGACTGCCGAGCAGCACGTCGAGGAGGGGGAAGTCGAGGTACGGCGCGAACGCCGTGGCGCACTCCCGCGCCCGCTCGGCGAAGACCGGGTGCCGCAGCAGGCTCTCCGCCATGCCGGTCCACTGTGAGCCGTGGCCGCCGAAGACGAAGACCACCCCGCCGTCGACCACGCCGCCCTGGACGACGGCGGGGTCCGGCGTACCCTCGGCCAGCGCGGTGAGGCCGGCGAGCAGCGCCGGCCGGTCGGCGCCGAGCACCACCGCGCGCTGGTCCAGGGCGGCGCGGGTGGTGGCCAGCGACCACCCGACGTCGACAGGTGCGGCGTCGGAGTCGGCGAGGAAGGCGTGCAACCGTTCGGCGTGCCCGCGCAGCCCGGCGTCGTCGCGAGCCGAGACCGGCCACGGGACCAGGGCCGGGACCGGCGCGTCGGCCGGCGCGTCGACCGGCTCCTCCGGTGGGGCCTGCTCCACCACGATGTGCGCGTTGGTCCCGCTGAGCCCGAACGACGACACGCTGCCGCGCCGGGGCCGGTCCACCGCCGGCCAGGACGTCTCCTCGGTGAGCAGCTCGACAGCTCCCGCCGACCAGTCCACCTGCGGGGAGGGCTCGTCCACGTGCAGGGTGCGCGGCAGCACACCGTGGCGCATCGCCTGCACCATCTTGATCACACCACCCACACCGGCAGCCGCCTGCGTGTGCCCGATGTTCGACTTCAACGACCCCAACAACAACGGCCGCTCCCGGTCCTGCCCGTACGTCGCCAGCAGCGCCTGCGCCTCGATCGGATCACCCAACCGGGTGCCCGTACCGTGCGCCTCCACCGCGTCCACGTCCGAGGTCGTCAGACCCGCGTCGGCCAGCGCCGCCCGGATCACCCGCTGCTGCGCCGGCCCGTTCGGGGAGGTGAGCCCGTTCGACGCGCCATCCTGGTTCACCGCCGAACCCCGCACCACGGCCAGAACCTGATGCCCGTTGCGCCGTGCGTCCGACAGCCGCTCCAGCAGGAGCAGCCCCACGCCCTCCGCCCCGGCGGTGCCGTCCGCGGCGGCACTGAACGCCTTGACCCGCCCGTCCGGTGCGAGACCCCGCTGCCGGCTGAACTCGATGAAGAACGACGGGCTGGACATGACCGTCACCCCGCCGGCCAGCGCCAGCGAGCACTCGCCCCGACGCAGCGCCTGCACCGCGAGATGGATCGCCACCAGCGACGACGAGCAGGCCGTGTCCACGGTCATGGCCGGCCCCTCCAGACCGAAGGTGTACGCCACCCGCCCGGCCGCGACGGCCACCGCGTTGCCGTTGGCCAGGTAGCCCTCGTACTCCCCCGCCGCGCCGGGCGAGATCATCTGCCGGACGCCGTACCCGCCGGCCATGACGCCGGTGAAGACCCCGGTCAGGCTGCCGCGCACCGAGACCGGGTCGATGCCGGCGCGCTCGAACGCCTCCCAGGCGGTCTCCAACAACAGCCGCTGCTGCGGGTCGATGGTCACCGCCTCGCGCGGCGAGATACCGAAGAATGCCGCGTCGAAGTCGGCGACGCGCGGCAGCAGCCCGGCCTGGCGTACATAGCTGCGACCCGTGCGCTCCGGGTCGTCGTCGAAGAGGTTGTCCAGGTCCCAACCCCGGTCGTCGGGGAAGTCGCCGATGGCGTCCGTGCCCGACGACACCAACCGCCACAGGTCCTCCGGCGAGCTGACGCCGCCCGGGTAGCGGCAGCTCATCGCCACGATGGCGACGGGCTCGCGGCTGGCCTCGACCTGCCGCCGCAGCCGTTCGGTCTCCTTCAGCGACACCCGGAGGGCATCGAGAACCCGATTGTCCGAACCAGTCATTGTGTTCCTCCGCTCGGGGGCGTCGTCAGGAATCAGTGCCGAGCGCCATGGCAACCAGGGCGTCCTCGTCCATCGCGTCGATGTGGTCGTCGGTGCTGCGCTCGTCGCCCGCCCGGTGGCCGGCGAGCTTCAGCAACTGGTCGAGCAGCCCGCTCTCGCGCAGCGCCTGCACCGGGATGGTGGCCAACGTCGCCCGGACGTCGGTGTCGCCGTCGTCCGTGGTCGGCTCGGGTGGCGCGGCCGGGGCCAACTCGGCGAGCAGGTGGTCGGCCAGCGCCCGCGGGGTCGGGTAGTCGAAGACCAGGCTGGCCGGCAGCCGCAGGCCGGTGACCCCGTTCAACCGGTTGCGCAACTCCAACGCGGTGAGCGAGTCGAAGCCCAGCTCCTTGAAGTCGCGCCCGGCCTTGACGGTGTCCCCCGGCTGGTGGCCGAGCACCGCCGCGGTCTCCGCGAGCACCGTCGACACGAGCACCTGGTGCCGCTGGGCGGCCGGCAGCCGCTCGATCCGCTGCGTCAGGGTGTGGCGGGCCGCCTCCCCGGACGCGGCCCGCCGGGAGCTGACCTGCACCAGCCCTCGCAACGGGGCCGGGAGCGTCCCGGCCTCGGCCCGGCCCCGCAGCGCGGCGCGGTCCAGGTGGACCGGCACCACGGCCGGCTCGTCGAGCGCCACCGCCGCGTCGAGCAGGGCCAGGCCCTGCGTCGAGGTCATGGCGACCACTCCCGCCCCGGCGAGCCGGTTGCGGTCGGTGTCGACGAGCCCATCGGTCAGGTCACTGCTCTCCTGCCACAGCCCCCACGCCAGCGAGGTCGCCGGCAGACCGTCGGCCCGCCGATGCGCCGCCAGCGCGTCGAGGAACGCGTTCGCCGCGGCGTAGTTGCCCTGCCCCGGTGTGCCGAAGACCCCGGCCGCCGAGGAGAAGAGCACGAACCCGCGCAGGCCCCGCTCGCGGGTCAGCTCGTGCAGGTGCACGGCCGCGTCCACCTTGGAGCGGAAGACCCCGTCGATCCGGTCCCGGTCGAGCGAGCCGATCAGGCCGTCGTCGAGCACGCCGGCGGTGTGGACCACCACGTCCACCGGGTACGCGTCGAGCAGCGCCGCCACCGCGTCCCGGTCGCCGAGGTCGGCGGCCACCACCACCGTCTCGGCGCCCCGCGCCGACAACTCCGCCACCACGTCGTCCGCGCCGGGTGCGGCCGGTCCGCGCCGGCTGGCCAGCACGAATCGGCGTACGCCGTGGGTCTCGGCCAGGTGCCGGGCAACCAGGCCGCCCAGCGCGCCGGTGCCACCGGTGACCAGCACCGTCGCGTCCGGTGCCCAGGTCGGGCCGTCGCCGGCCGTCGGGAGGGGCGCCCGGACCAGCCGGGGCGCGTGGGCCCGCCCACCGCGCAGGGCCAGTTGCGGCTCGTCGTGCGCGGCCACCGCGTCGACGAGCTGGCCGTACGGTTGGTCGGTGTCGGTGTCCAGCAGGACGAACCGCCCGGGGTGCTCCGACTGCGCCGACCGGACCAGGCCCCAGGCGGCGGCCGCCGCCGGGTCCTCGATCCGCTCACCGGTGGCGCCCCTGGTCACCAGGACCAGGCGGGCGTCGGCGAACCGGTCCTCGGCGAGCCAGCCCTGGACCAGGTCGAGTGCCAGCCCGGTGCTGTGCCGCGCGGCGTCGGCCAGGTCCGACCCGGCCGAGCCGGCGAGCGGAGCCACCACCAACGCCGGCAGCGGAGCGCCCGCGTCGAGGGCCGCGCCCAGCTCCGCCAGGTCGGCGACGTTGTCCGGGCCACTCCCGCCGACCGACACCCAGGAGGGTGTGGCGGCCGCGGTGGCCTCCGGCAGCGGGGACCACACCAACTGGTAGAGGTGGTCGCCGGGCCGGTCCACGGGTTCGGTCATGGTGCGTACCAGCAGCGAGTCGACGGTGACGACCGGAGCGCCGTGCGCGTCGGCGGCGAGGACGGCGAAGGAGTCCTCCCCGGTCGGCGTGATCCGGATCCGCAGCATGGCCGCGCCGGTGGCGTGCAGGGCGACACCGCTCCAGGTGAACGGCAGTTTCGGCTCGCCCAGCTCCGCACCGAGCGCGGCGGCGTGCACCGCCGCGTCGAGCAACGCCGGGTGCAGGCCGTATCCGGCCACGGTCAGTTCGCCCGCCGGCGCGATCTCCGCAAAGACCTCGTCGGCACGCCGCCACGCCGCCCGTACGCCCTGGAAGGTGGGTCCGTAGCCGAGCCCGGAGGCGGCGAGGCGGTCGTACAGGTCGGTGACGTCCAGCGGTTCGGCTCCGGCCGGCGGCCACTCGGTGAGCGCGTCGCCCGGCGCCTCGACCAGTGGCGCGAGGGTACCGGTGGCGTGCAGGACCCAGTCCTCGCCGCCGCCCACCCGGGCGTACACGGTCAGCGGCCGGCGGCCGGACGGGTCGGCGGCACCGGCCGCCACCTGCACCTGCGCCGTTCCCGACCCGGTCAGGGCCAGCGGCGCCGTGATGGTCAGCTCCTCCACCAGCGGGCACCCGGTCTCGTCGCCGGCCCGGATCGCCCACTCCACGAACGCGGTGCCCGGCACCAGGACCGTGTCGCGCACGGTGTGGTCGGCGAGCCAGGGGTGACTGCGGGCGGAGACCCGTGCGGTGAACACGTGACCGTCGGAGCCGGCCAACGGGACCGCCGCACCCAGCATGGCGTGCTCCACCGCGTCGAGGCCGGCGGTGGAGACGTCGAGGGACTCCCCGGCGTCGAGCCAGTAGCGGCGGCGTTGGAAGGCGTACGTGGGCAGCTCCACCCGCCGGCCCCGGACGACTGTGTGCCAGTCCACGCCCGCGCCGGCGACCCACGCCTCGGCCAGCGACAACCCGAGTCGCCGCCCACCCCCCTCACCACGGCGCAGCGAGCCCACGGCCCGTCCGTCCACGGCCGGGACCAGCACCGGGTGGGCACTGCACTCGATGAGGAGGTGATCGTCGAGCGCCCGTACCGCCTCGTCGAAGCGGACCGGCCGGCGCAGGTTCTCGTACCAGTACTCGGCGTCCAGGCCGGTGCCGTCGACGAACTCGGCGGTGACCGTGGAGTAGAAGGGCACCTCGGCGGCCCGCGGCGCGATGTCCGCCAGTACCGCGACCAGGTCGTCGCGCAGCAACTCGACCTGGGCGGAGTGGGAGGCGTAGTCGACCGGGATCCGCCTGGCCCGCTCCCACTGGACCAACACCTCGTCCAACGCCTGCGGGTCGCCGGAGAGCACCGTCGAGGTCGGCCCGTTGACCGCCGCCACCGACACCAGGCCGTCCCAACGACCCAGTGCCGCGTCGACCTCGGCCACCGGCAGCGGCACCGACACCATGCCCCCACGCCCGGCCAGCACCGCACCGATCAACCGGCTCCGCAGCGCCACCACCCGTACGGCGTCCTCCAGCGACAACGCCCCCGCCACGTACGCCGCCGCGATCTCGCCCTGCGAGTGCCCCACCACGGCCACCGGCTCGACGCCGCGCGCACGCCACACCGCCGCCAACGACACCATCACGGCGAACAGGACGGGCTGCACCACGTCCACCCGCCGCAGCGCCTCCTCGTCACCCAGCGCCTCGAACAGGTCCCACTCGACCACCTCGCGCAGCGCCGCCGCGCACTCCGTCATCCGCGCCGCGAAGACCGCGTCGCCGTCGACCAACTCGCGAGCCATGCCCACCCACTGCGACCCCTGCCCGGGGAAGACGAACACGGCCCGGGTGTCTCGGCCGGCGCCGGTGACGACCTGCGCCGACGGGGTCTGCTCGACCAGGGAGGTGAGCCCGGCCAGGGCCTCGGCCCGGTCGTCGCTCCACACCACCGCGCGGTGTTCCATGGCCGAACGGCCGACGAGCGAGTACGCGACGTCGCCGAGGGCGACCTCCGGCCGCGCGGTGAGGTACGAGAGCAGCCGTTCCGCCTGCCCGCGCAATGCCTCGGCGTCCCGTCCGGAGAGCACCAGCGGGACCGGCCCGGTGGTGTCGGGTGCCGGTTCCTCGGCGGGCTCCTCGGCGACCGCCGCCTCGAGGATCACGTGCGCGTTGGTGCCGCTGACGCCGAACGACGACACCGCGGCTCGGCGCGGCCGGTCGGCCTCGGGCCAGTCGAGTTGCTCGGCGAGGAGTTCGACAGCACCCGCCGTCCAGTCGACCTCGGGGGTGGGTTCGTCGACGTGCAGGGTGCGCGGCAGCACGCCGTGGCGCATCGCCTGCACCATCTTGATCACACCACCCACGCCGGCAGCCGCCTGCGTGTGCCCGATGTTCGACTTCAACGACCCGAGCAGCAGCGGCCGCTCCCGGTCCTGCCCGTACGTCGCGAGCAGCGCCTGCGCCTCGATCGGATCACCCAACCGGGTCCCCGTACCGTGCGCCTCCACCGCGTCCACATCCGACGCCGACAAACCCGCGTCCGCCAACGCGGCCCGAATCACCCGCTGCTGCGCCGGACCATTCGGCGCCGTCAACCCGTTCGACGCACCATCCTGATTCACCGCCGAACCCCGCACCACCGCCAGAACCTGATGCCCGTTACGCCGCGCGTCCGACAACCGCTCCAGCAGCACGATGCCGACACCTTCGGACCAGCCGGCCCCGTCGGCCTCCGCCGAGAAGGACTTGCAGCGACCGTCGGCGGCGACGCCCCGCTGGCGGCTGAACTCGACGAAGACCTGCGGGGTGGCCAGCACGGTCACGCCGCCGGCCAGCGCCAGGTTGCACTCGCCGCGCCGCAGCGCCTGTGCCGCGAGGTGGATCGCCACCAGCGACGACGAGCAGGCCGTGTCCACGGTCATCGCCGGGCCCTCGAACCCGAACGTGTAGGACACCCGGCCGGAGGCGACGCTGCCCGCGCTGCCGTTGCCGAGGTAGCCCTCCACGTCGCGAGGCACCTGCCGGACCCGGGAGCCGTAGTCGTTGTACATGACGCCGGTGAAGACGCCGGTCTGGCTGCCGCGCAGCGCCGCCGGGTCGAGGCCGGCCCCCTCGACCGCCTCCCAGCTGGCCTCCAGCAGCAGTCGCTGCTGCGGGTCGATGGTCAGCGCCTCCCGGGGGGAGATGCCGAAGAAGCCGGCGTCGAAGTCGCCCACCCGGTCGAGGAAGCCACCGCTGGTGCTGTACGTCGTCCCCGGGTGGGCCGGGTCCGGGTGGTACAACGCCTCCACGTCCCAGCCGCGGTCGTCCGGGAACGGCGTGATGCCGTCCCGCCCCTCGGCCAGGAGTTGCCACAACTCCTCCGGGGAGCTGACCCCACCCGGGTAGCGGCAGCTCATGCCCACGATGGCGATCGGCTCGTCGGCTCGGACGACCACCGGAGCCGGGGCGTCGTCGCCCTGCTCGGCGCCGAACAACTCGGTCTGCACCATGGCGGCGAGCTCGTCCGGGGTCGGGTAGTCGAAGATCAGCGTCGCCGGGAGTCGCAGCCCCAGCGCGCCGTTGAGCCTGTTGCGCAGCTCGACGGCCGTGAGCGAGTCGAAGCCGAGGTCCTTGAAGGCGCGCTCGGCCCCGACCGTACGGGTCGAGTCGTGCCCGAGGACGTCGGCCACCTGCTCCAGCACGACCTGGGTGACCGCGCCGCGCCGCTCGGCGACGGGCAGGGCGGCCAGCCGCGCGGCGAGCGTCCCGTCGGCACCGGCGGTGGCCTGCACAGCCGCCCTCCGGACCGGGACGCGCACCAGGTCACGCAGCACCGGGTGCAGGTCTCCCGCGGTGGCCCGTTCCCTCAGTGCCGCGCCGTCCAGGGCGACCGCCACCACAGCGGGGGCGTCGACACGGGTCGCGGCGTCGAGCATGGCCAGGGCGTCCGCAGTCTCCAACACCGCCAGACCCGACCGCGACAACCGCGCCAAATCCCGCTGCGACAACCCCCGCGT